>JBOGLB010000287.1:0-8333 GCA_050745965.1 Terriglobales bacterium
AACACGGTTATTGGCAAGTCCGGCATCGCCCTCTTCAGGCTCGACGCGGATGTAAGCAGGAGGTCCACGTACCGCTTGTCCTGGGTGATGATGTACACCGCACCATCTGACATTTTTGGCTCCGAATCATGGTCGGTATACCGCGATCCGACTGAAGGTGCGCTCTTCCACCTTAGCGAAGATAGTAAGAAACTAATTTCTTCACCGCCCGAACAACATCTTCGACGTCCCGGTCAGTCATGCTATGAAACATTGGCAGGCTGATGAGACGCTCATACACGGCTTCTGCAACTGGATATTCTCCACCGACATAGCCGAAGCGATCGCGATAATAAGGATGAAGGTGGACAGGTATGTAATGCACATTCAGTCCGATGTTTTCGGCTCGCAGAGCGCGGAAGATTTCATCGCGTCCAGCACGAAGAATCTCTAATTGAAGGCGCACCGGATACAAATGCCACGCCGGCGTTATTCCATCAACCACCTGCGGAGTGAGCAATGCGGGCGTCTCCACAAATGCTTCGTTGTAACGGGCCGCAATTTCGCGCCTTCTCTTGAGGTTCGAATCCAACTTTTTTAGTTGTTGAATTCCCAGAGCGCAGGCGATGTCGGTCAGGCGATAGTTGAATCCCAGCAAAACCATTTCGTAAAACCACTCACCCTCCTTTTGTCGCTGCCGGGCATCGCTGCTGATTCCGTGATTGCGAAATCGTCGCAGGGTCTCAGCGTATTGCTGATTGTTCGTAGTGACCATTCCGCCTTCTCCGGTCGTCAAATGCTTCACGGGATGAAAGCTGAAGACCGTCATGTGGGAAATGCTTCCCACTCTGCGCCCCTGATATTCCGCGCCCAGCGCATGACAAGCGTCCTCGATCACGACTAAATTGTGATTTCCGGCCAATTCCGCGATTGCATTAAGGTCTGCGGGATGGCCTCCATAATTCACCGGAAGAATCGCTTTGGTTCGCGGTGTGATCCGGCGAGCGCACTCAGTGGGGTCCAGGTTGAGCGTGTCGCGCGACACATCAGCGAATACCGGCGTCGCCCCCTGGTACAAAATGCAATTTGCCGTCGCCGCAAACGTCAACGGCGAGGTGATCGCCTCGTCGCCGGGCTTCAATCCGGCTGCGAACGCGGCACCATGCAGCGCCGCAGTTCCGGAACTGAAGCTGACTGCATATTTCGAGCCAACCCAGGCAGCAAACGCTTCTTCGAATTCCGCGACCTTGGGACCAGTGGTCAGCCAATCCGATCGAAGAACCTCCACTACTGCTTGAATGTCGGATTCATCAATCGCCTGCCGGCCATAAGGTAGGAATATTTTGCGGACCGGCGTTCCGCCATTGATCGCAAGGGTTTCTTTCTCCGCAGAAAGCACGCTCATGAGACCTTCGACTGCGTGGCAATCAAGGTTAAGCTCCTGTCGGAAGCTTCTACTTCTTCGTCACTCCCTTCGATAAGCGCAAAAAGTCCTTCGCGCGTGAGCCACTGCGGGTTGGTGTCGCTGCTATAGCGAAATCCTTCAGGAAGCGCACGGCCTTGTTTCCAATTTCCTTTTTGCCACCAGGTGTGCGTAGGCTGCACAACGTACATGTCGTCAGTTTCGATCGTGTTGCGCGCTTCATCCTCGGATAAGAGAACTTCGTGAAGTTTTTCTCCAGAACGAATTCCAATGCATTCCAGTTCGCACCCCGGAGCAACGGCTCGGGCCATGTCAATCAATTTCATGCTTGGGATCTTGGGTATAAAGATCTCGCCGCCGCGCATTTGTTCAATGCATCGCACCACAAATCTCACTCCCTTTTCCAAAGTGATCCAGAAGCGAGTCATGCGAGGATCCGTAATGGTGACTTTGCCGCTCTTTCTTTGCTCTATGAACATTGGAATGACGCTGCCACGGCTGCCTACAACGTTGCCGTAACGCGCGCAACTGAAACGAGTGTCCCTGGCGCCCGCATAGGCATTGGCCTGCACAAATACTTTCTCGGCGCACAGTTTACTCGCGCCATACAAATTTACGGGGTTCACGGCCTTGTCAGTGCTTAGAGCCAGGATCCGGTGGACGCCCTGATTGATTGCGGCGTCAATAACATTTTTCCCGCCAATAACATTCGTTTGGATCGCTTCGAATGGATTGTATTCGCAGGCCGGCACCTGCTTCAGCGCCGCCGCGTGCACCACGACAGTCACTCCGGAAAAAGCGCGCTCCAGCCGCTGGGCGTCTCGAACGTCGCCAATAAAATACCGCAAGCTAGGATGGTCAAAACCTGAAGATCGCATGTCATGCTGTTTGAGCTCGTCGCGGCTGAAGATGATGAGTTTCTTGGGATGATAGTCGGCCAGCATCAGTTCGCAGAATTTCTTGCCGAACGAGCCCGTGCCTCCGGTGACCAGCACAACCTGTTCGGACCATTGCATTGCCAACCTCTGGAGTGGAATGTTGGAAGACCGGAACCGGCGCCGATGGTGCTCGAAGACCGAAATGGTCCGATTCCGACTGGTAGTATAGCGGACACAACCCGTCCCGCGGTTCGCTTTTCTATGAAACTATTAAAACCATTCGCATAAATAAGCCTGTTTACCTAGTTGCTACGGTGCTAGAATGTGCGCAACTTGTTCCATCCTGAATGTATGCATCACTGTTCCCCTAAAGAGTTGGTTAGAGAGTTGAGGAATAATTCGAACATATCGAGTTTGGGTACATCCAACTCCGGCCGGAGCTTTTCTGAGGAGCACGAATGAGTTTGGGCCCGATTATTCAGGCGAATGGTCGCCTGGAACGTGAAGCTCCTCCCGCTTTTCCCGTCACCGTCAATCCACGATTCGCCCCTTACAATAGTCCGCATTTCGTGACGCAGGATTCCCTGTTGCGCTCCTACAGCCATGTGCTGGTCAAACGCAAATGGATTGTTATCAGTTGTTTCCTCTTTATTTTCTCAGCTGTATTGATTGCAACCCTGCGAAGTACGCCGATCTACGATGCCGTCGGCAGCATCGCAGTTAACAGAATGGATCCGATTACCCTTAACCTGAAGGATCCCGAAAACTCCGGCTACGATTATTCGGACCCTAGCGACCTTGATACCGAGGTCCGCATCCTGCACAGCGATTCTCTTGCTTTGCAAGTCATGAAGCAATTGAATCTGTATCGGCAGCCGGGCGCCGCGCCATCTTCTTCGCTGGAGTTAACAACCGATAACCAACTCGATTCTGATAAGACATCGCAGATGATCGCTTCGTTTGAGTCGAATTTGTCAGTAATACTTGAGCCTAATACCCGGATTATTGATATTCATTACCGCAGCCCTGATAAGTATTTAGCTGCGCGCGTGGTCAATGCTCTCGCCAATGCATACGTGGAGCAGAACTTTAAGACACGATTTGAATCCACCGAGCAAACTTCGGAATGGCTTTCCAAACAATTAATAGATTTGCAGTTGAAAGTCGAAACCTCACAGGAGAAGCTGGTCAAGTATCAAAAAGATCACAACATCCTGGGTATTGATGAAAAACAGAACATAACCACATCTAAATTGGACGAACTGAATAAGGAGTTGACCGAAGCGGAATCCGTCCGGATGGAAAAGGAATCTCTGTACCGGCTCATTCAGGCGGGCGATTCGGATTCAATTGCAGCCGCAGCCAATATTGCAACCACGACTACCGGCTCGGTTTCCTCGCTGCTTCAAACTTTGCAGGCAGAACATGCTGATCTAAAGATACAAATTGCCAAAATCGGCGCGCAATTCGGCCCCGCCTATCCGAAATTAACTGAACTTAATGACCAGATGAAGGAAGTGGATGCCCAGATCGAGGTTGAAAAGAAAAAAGTAGTCGAGCGTTTGCGCGGCGATTATCTTGCCTCGCTGGCTCGCGAAAATCTTCTTCGTACCGCTCTCGACCAACAAAAGCAGGACGCCAACCAACTCAACGAGAGTGCGATTGAATACAATTTTCTCAAGCGAGACGCGGACACGAACCGTACCCTCTACGAGAATTTGCTGGAGAAGCTGAAGGAAGCAGGCGTGACCGCCGGACTGCGGTCGAATAATATTCGGCCGGTTGATATGGCTCGCGTTCCCACATCGCCTGCCGAGCCAAATCTCTTTCGCAACCTCTCTTTTGCTTCCGTGCTTGGGCTCAGTACTGGAATCCTGCTGGCTTTTGTGCTGGAGGGTCTCGACAACACGGTGCGCACCGTCGAACAGGCCCAGGCAATTTCGATGTTGCCGTCGCTCGGAATTATTCCCCTTGGCAGCCGGGTCGCCGGCCATGCCGGCACAGGCCGCAAGCTTACATTCGCTGGAAACAAAGAATCCATGGAGTTGATCACCAAATCCCGGCCTCAATCCCAGATGGCGGAAGCATACCGCGCCTTGCGCACTTCCCTGCTGCTTACGTCGGTTGGGGCGCCGCCGAAGGTAATTCTTGTAACCAGCGCGTTGCCCGAAGAAGGAAAAACCACGACGAGCATCAATTGCGCCATCGTGCTGGCTCAAAAGGGCAGCCGCGTTCTGCTGATTGACAGCGATTTGCGGCGTCCAAGCCTTCACCGGACACTTGGTATTGTGCCGAAAGTTGGTCTTAGCAACGTGTTGACCGGGAGCGCGACTCTTCAGCAGGCGGTGGCACGCTCTCCTCTGGTACCGAGTTTGTCTGTGCTGCCCGCCGGGACGCCGCCTCCAAACCCAGCTGAACTTCTCGCTTCGGGCAAAATGGGCGAAGTTCTCGAAGCTCTGCGAGAACAGTACGACCACATTGTCATTGACACACCGCCGACCCTTCCAGTAACCGATGCGGTCGTAATGGCGACCCGAGCTGATGCGGTAATCCTCGTCATTCGGGCGGGCGGCACTACGAAACATGCTCTGAAGCAGGCCCGCGATATTCTGCTGCAGGTGAACGCCAGGATCAGCGGGGTTCTCTTGAACGCCGTAAACCTTGGCTCGCCCGACTATTATTCTTATTATGGGCAAATGGGGAAATTCTCGCGTTCTTACTACCGCGAGGATTATAAGGGCGGTGACCCTCCGAATGGCGATTCAAGCGGCAACGACGAGGCCATTTCCGCGATCACCTCCGGCGGGGCGTGAATTCCATTAAGCCTCGACGGTCATGCAGACCCCCCTCAGGACGTCAGCCGCTAAAATTCTTTTCTTGATTCTGTGTTTGATCGCCGCCCTTGGCTATCTTGTGTTGGTCTCTTCACAGTACCTGGCATATCGTCTTGCTGAAAAAGGCGATTGGCACAGCTTACGACTGGCGGCCCATCTCGAGCCTCTCAATGCTGAATATCAATACAAACTAGGGCGAATGTTGACCCTGACGCAACACTTGCCAGATGCAGCGGAGGCCTTTGGCAATGCCACGAAGTTGAATCCTCACAATTCCACATATTGGCTAATGCTTGCCTCCGCTCAAGGCGCGCTGGGTGACGAGCAGAACCAACGGCAAGCCTTGCAACACGCCATTGCCGTGGATTCGAAAGGTTACCGAGTGGCTTGGGATGCCGGCAACTCATACTTGACTGAGGGTGATCTTGATTCGGCCTTTCGAGAGTTTCAGACCGCGATCGAGAGCGAGCCTTATGAGTCAGGCCGGATAATATCTCTCTGCTGGCAAGCCGAACCGGACGTTGACGCCTTGTTAGAGAAAGCCTTTCCCCCGAACCCTGGAGTCTATGCGTTGTTTTTAGAATTTCTAGTGTCGAGGAAAGAGACTGCGGCTGCGGCAAAAGTGTGGACGCAAATCGTAAAGCTCGGCCAGCCCACGTCCGCCAACGACGTCTTCGATTATGTCCGATATCTGATTGGACAGCATGAACCGGAGCAGGCTCGCGAAGTTTGGCAGCAAGCCGGCCCGTTGTGCGATCTGCGCGCCTATCAACCCTCGCCAGAGAATCTGGTGGTCAATGGCGATTTCAGCTTGAAAGTGTTGAACGCCGGCTTTGATTTGACTTACCGAAAGCGATCTGACCTAAATCTCGAAATAGACCCTACCCAATCGCATCTTGGGTCTCGTTCTTTGCTTATCACTTATGACAGCAGCGGTCTCCGCGATACCGGCATTTATCAATTAATTCCGGTTGCGCCCAATACCACCTATCACTTTTCCGCGTACTTCAAGACTCAACATTTAGAAGGGGCGGGAGGCCCGGAATTCGCGTTGCAAGATTTTTATACCCAAAAACCATACTTCGCGAGCGAAGACCTCAAAGACAGTGACGACTGGAAGCAAGTAAGCGGCGACTTTGGGACCGGACCTGAAACCGGCCTGCTGTTTCTGCAAATCAGGCGGGTGCCCCCTGGAAGCGCGATTCGAGGCAAGCTTTGGATTGATAATGTCTCTTTAAGCCCCGGAAGTGGACAGAGCACCAAGTGACTATACCTCTCTCCACCTCCCGGCGGCCGGAACTTGCGGTCGACGATACTCCTTCACCAAGATCCAAGCTTCGCTCCACCATTTTTTATGGCGTGTTTGCTCTGTTGTTGCTGGGCCCGCTGGCATTTGGAGCGGTTCAACCCTGGTCCATTTTCATATTGGAAGCTGCTTCAGCCCTCCTATTCATACTTTGGATCGTAGAACAGTTCTGCTCGCCAACATCCACCGTTCGTTGGAACTCTCTGTTCTCGCCGATGCTGGTATTTGCGTCGTTGGTCATCCTCCAGCTTGCGGCAAGAAGAACTGCCTACCCTTACGCAACGTTCTCGAGCGGACTGCTTTATGTCGCCTATGGAGTGATCTGTTTCCTCGTGATCCAGTGCTTCACAAGACCATCGCAAGTCAGAATTCTCACACGATCATTTTCGTCGTATGGCTTCGTTGTAGCCGCTTTCGCACTGCTACAGGGATTAGGCTCCAACAATAAGTTGTACTGGCTGCTAACCCCGCGCGGCGGGGGATGGATTTACGGTCCATACGTCAACCACAACCACTATGCCGGTTTGATGGAGATGCTGTTTCCGATCCCGCTGGTTTTTTCACTCACCAGGTACGCACGAGGCGCGCCGAGGAGATTGGCGGTTCTGTCGTCCGCGGTTATGGCGACCACCATCTTTCTTTCCGGTTCGAGAGGAGGCGTAATAGCCTTCGTTTGCGAAATCATCGTGCTACTGGCGTCATTGATCCGTCAACAAAGCCGTATCCCATTTCGCGGAAGGCTGGCGTTCACTGTTTTCGCTGTTCTGTTGATCTCCTTTTTCGCGTGGATCGGCAGCCATAAGATTGCCGAGCGTCTCACCAGCGTTCACTCCGCAAGGCGTGAGATCACCCAGGGTTTACGGGTACAGATTGACCGGGATCTGCTGAAGATGTTTCCTCATCGTCCGCTGCTGGGATGGGGCCTCGGCACCTTCGCGGATGTATATCCTCAATACCGGAGTTTTTACACCAGTTTTTACATAGACCAGGCTCATAACGACTATCTGCAACTGCTTATCGAAATGGGTGCAATCGGATTTCTTACCATGATGTGGTTCTTATGGCTGGTTTTTCGGGAAGCAAACAGGAAATTGCGGAATTGGTCCAACGACATTGATGGCGCAATTACGTTAGCTGCGATGCTGGGCGTCGTCGGGATGCTGGTGCACAGCCTGGTAGATTTCAATCTTCAAGTTCCGGCGAACGCCGCCATTTTTTATGTTCTCTGCGTGATCGCGGCCATGGAACCGCGCTTCGGGCGCGCTGAGAGTGCGAAACTTGAGCATGCCGCGCATCGTTAAATAAAGTTATCCATTCTTCGGCAACGCAAGGACGATTTCAATCATCTTTGTTGCATCTTCTACGGTGTCGTGAGGAGAGATCCAATGCTTAAAGCTTTTCTCTCTAGCTGGCCTTTGCTTCAGCAAATTAAGAATGGAGCCGACGGCACAGGGCCCGAGGCGATGTCCGCCACGACGCGAAGTTTACGCCCCAAGCATGACGGTGCCGAGGCAACGCCATCCATTTGTCCATATTGCGGCGTCGGCTGCGGCCAACTGGTTTATCACAAGAATGGCAAGCTCATTTCAATTGAAGGCGATCCCAAGTCACCAATTTCCCGGGGCCGTCTTTGCCCGAAAGGTGCCGACACCTACGAACTACACACCCATCCTGGCCGCCTGACCAAGGTTAAGTATCGGCGTCCCTTTTAAAAACAGTGGGAAGACCTTGACCAGGAAACCGCAATGGATATGGTCGCGGACCGCCTATGGGAAAGCCGCGAGAGAACATTCCAGGAAGAGCAAGATGGCGAAGTCCTCATGCAAACCAAGGCAATCGGGCACCTTGGCGGCGCGACCCTCGACAATGAAGAGAATTATTTGATCAAGAAACTCTTCGCCGCCGGTCTGGGG
>JBOGLB010000288.1:0-1981 GCA_050745965.1 Terriglobales bacterium
AACTGGCCAAAGAAGATTCCGCGCAGAAATAGGGACGCCGTTTGGCTTTTTCGTCAGATGTCCCGGGATCCGCGTGTCCTCTGCTAGACTTTTTACATGCTCGCCGAATACGCGGTGGGAGTTTCCCGCGGACGACGCTATCCCGAGCCGCCTCATTCCTACCGCAATGATTTTCAGCGTGATCGCGACCGTATAATTCATTCGCGAGCATTCCGGCGGCTGGAAGCGAAGACCCAGGTTTTTACCCGGCGTTACTCAGACCATTTCCGCAACCGGCTTACCCACACGATTGAAGTCGCGCAGATTGCCCGCACCATCGCCACGCAACTGAAATTGAATGTTGACCTGGTTGAGGCCCTGGCGCTTGTGCACGATGTCGGTCATCCGCCTTTTGGTCACGCCGGTGAGCAGGCATTGGATCGTGCCATGCGCGAGCATGGCTCTTTCTTCGATCACAATCTCCACGCCCTCCGCATTGTCGAGGACTTCGAGCTGCGCTACCCGTCGTTTCGGGGTTTGAACCTTACTTTTGAAATTCGCGAGGGCATCATTAAACATTCCCGCGACTATGAAGCAAATGAGCATCCTGAGCTTTCTGAATACAGGTTGGATTTGCGTCCACCACTCGAAGCGCAGTTAATTGATCTGGCCGATGAAATCGCATACAACACCGCTGATCTCGATGATGGATACGAATCTCATTTGCTCAACCTCCCGCAAATACTTGAAGGCGTACCAATTTTTGCGGATTTTTATCGAGAAGCTCAGGAAGAGTATCCCGATGCAATCGAGAAGTTGAAATTCAATGATGCGCTTAAGCGCGTGCTCGACAGGCTTGTCACCGACTTGATTGAACACACGGAAGGGCGCGTCACCGAAGCTGGGGTAAAAAACCTAGAGGACGTGCTCGCATGGCCGAAGCGCCTCGTGGTGCTCAGCCCACCGGTGGAAGAAGAGCGCCGCGCCATCAAACAGTTCCTGCACAGCAATCTTTATTTCAGCGCGACGCTCGAACCCGACAAAGATGACGCAGAACGAGTGATTGGGGAGTTATTTAGGTTCTGGATGGCATATCCGGAAAGCCTGCCACCCGCCTATCAGGAGAAGGCGCACAAGGAATCGCTTTCCAGGGTGGTGTGCGACTACATTGCGGGAATGACCGACAACTATATCCATGAGCAGCACCTTCGCCATTGCGGCAATTAATCAAGATGCGGCCGTGTTGCGGGTACATTCCGTTCGACCAGGCATTATTCTTGTTAAAGGATATGCGCTCGAAAACGTGGATGCAGCCCGCGACTAATGCGGTTCCTGGCTTGCGGGCGCAGTATCTGGCGTGTCCACTCTTTGCGCCAATGGATTTGGCGGCAACTCAGGCGGAGGCGCGAAAGTCTCCGATTCTTTTCCCGCCATTGCGACTTTCATAAAATCAGTCCATACTGGCAGTGCGGCACGGGCTCCTGTTTCTCCTGCACCTAACGATTTCCTTTCGTCGTATCCGATCCAAACTCCCGTCGTAATAGAAGGAGAAAAACCCACAAACCACGCATCGGTGAAATTATTGGTCGTGCCGGTCTTTCCAGCCAACTGATATTTCATGGTGGAAGCGGAAATCGCCGTCCCATGCAGCACAACCTCTCGCAGCATCGAGGTCATGAGGCGCGCTGTTCTGGCGCTCACGACATCTTTGACATCGGGAAAATCTTCCTCCAAAACGCGCCCGTCATAGTCTGTCACTTTGGTTATAAAGCGAGGCACGACACGTACACCGTCATCCGGGAAAACACTGTAAGCCGACGTTTGCTCGAGCACCGTAACTTCCGCCGCCCCCAGCGCTACCGGCAAATATCCGGGCAGATTGGAAGTAATCCCAAAGCGACGGGCGTAATCAATCACTGTCTGAATTCCGAGTTTGTCGGCAAGCTTTAGCGCCGGAATATTTAAGGATTGAGCTAAAGCCCGCTGAAGGGTAACTGTGCCC
>JBOGLB010000289.1:0-2600 GCA_050745965.1 Terriglobales bacterium
GTTGATCAGCACTCGACAAGCGAACGCGCACTGATCAGCACAGAAAACGCCGTAGTCTGGACTTCGCACCCCGATGATGGCGCCGGAACCTACATCGCGATTTTCAATATTGGCGACAATGCTCAGACACTTCACTATTCATGGAAAGAATTGGGTTTGAGTGGAACCAGCTACAAAGTTCGGGATCTGTGGCAGCGTAAGAATCTGGGAGCAGCCAAAGAAGTCAACATAACGTTGCCATCCCACGCATGTGTTTTGTACCGGGCGCGAAAACAGTGAACATAACTGGACACCATTCTCCTGGTTTCGGCCACTCTCACGGGGCCTCATTCGCCTGCTAAAATGCGACTTGTGCTCCGAAATAGAATTGCGATCTTTATCGGTTTGTTCCTCTCCTGCTTGGCTTGCGCGCAGCAGCGATCGCAATCGCCCGCCAAAAAATCGTCGTCGCAGCCCCAAGTACGGGTGAATATGCTGAATGTTTGCACTCCCTCAAAGGACGAGCAGCAGCAAATCGCCTCCGCTTTGTCTCGCGTTCCCAAGCAACCCCTGTTCAGCCAGGACTTTGAGGTGGATCGTGGGCGCTCCACTTTGGAAGAGCAGCCTGACTTCCTACCACTCAACCAAAGGACGCATGTCTCACGAGATACCGACAGTGCGGCATGGGTAAGAATACGCCGCGAGTTTGCAGTCCAGGCGTTGTATTCAACGGTGCAATATTCGTTCAGCCTGGACCCCAAGAGCATGATCGAAACTTTAGTGTTCAAAGTTCGTGAACCTAAAGATCTACTCCAGGTTTCGATAGAAGACGACGCATCCTCGGTGACCAGTCCCGCCGCAATGCTTGGCACGAATACGCCCGTCAGCCGTATTCGTCTAGAGCGCTTTGGAAAAGCGTCTGTTGTGTTGGCTCGATGTTCAGCGACTGCAACGGGTCCAGCGCCGGACCAAAGCGCCTATGAGCCGCTGTTCCAAACCGCATCTGCCATTGGCGCGGATTACCGCAACCTGCTGAAGGTGCCCCAAACCGTCCCGGAAGAATTGGATCGAGTTGCTTCAGTGGAATCAAAGCATTTAGCCAGGAAAACCTCAAAAAAGCCAATCGCGCGAAAAAGCTCGCTTCCTCATAGCAAATGATGGCCTTTTCCGCCCAGCCCCATCCTGGAGAAGAGGCATTGCGCTGGGCGCGTGATTTTGCTACTCTCGCGCACGACAAAGTAGGAGGGATCCATGGCCTTTTGCAATTCGTGTGGTAAAGATATTGGGAGCGCGAATTTCTGTCCAGCTTGCGGAGCAAATCAAACGGCAACTCCGGCGGCCGCTTATGTTGCGCCATCCACAGAAGGTCTTTCCGAAAATGTTGCCGGGTTATTGTGTTATCTGGTTGGCTGGATAACCGGCATCATTTTTCTTCTGATTGATAAACGTCCCTGGGTGCGTTTTCAGGCGGCCCAATCCATTGTTGTGTTCGGTGGACTGTTCGTCATCAGAGTGGCGCTGGGCATCATGACCCTCTCGATTGGGGGGCTGATTGGATTCGGGCTCGTCACGATGCTCGACATGCTGATCGGGCTCATAACTCTGGTTTTGTGGATACTTCTGATGGTGAAAGCGTATAAGCACGAAACTTTCAGGGTACCGATTGCAGCCGGGATAGCAGACGGCATCGCGGGGAAATGATCTGAGTCTTGGCGCCATCAGCTTAATCTAATTTCACAGAGAATCAGCAAGACTCCAACAGCTTCTTGATTTCGAGCTTAGGTAATCTTGTGCATTCTGGCGAAGACAACCCACTTACAAATTGAAACTCTCCGTTTAGACTTACGCCATGGATAATGTTCGCAACGTGGTCATTATTGGGTCGGGATGTGCCGGTCACACTGCCGCTCTTTACACCGCCCGCGCTAATCTTAAGCCGCTGATACTTGAGGGCCACGAGCCTGGAGGCCAACTTTCTCTTACTACACTCGTGGAAAATTTTCCTGGGTTTCCAGACGGCATACAGGGGCCGGAATTAATCGAAAACATGCGCAAGCAGGCGGGACGCTTTGGGGCGCAATACCAGCTTGGTCATGTAGCGAAGGTTGATCTTGGAAGCAATCCTTTTGCAATACATGTCGGAAAAGAAATCATTCACACTCGGAGTTTAATTATTGCGAGCGGGGCATCGGCACGATGGCTGGGCCTTCCCAGCGAACAGGCTCTGATCGGACACGGAGTTTCGTCTTGCGCCACTTGCGACGGCTTCTTTTTTTCCGGAAAGGAAATCGTGGTCATCGGTGGCGGCGATTCCGCAATGGAAGAAGCGACTTTCCTCACGCGGTTTGCTACGAAAGTCACACTCATTCATCGGCGGGATGATTTCCGCGCTTCGAAGATTATGCTTGAGCGCGCCCAGCATAACGAGAAAATACATTTTCTCACCAACACCGTTGTCGAGGATGTTCTCGACGTCGCGCAAAAAGAAGTCACCGGTTTAAAACTCCGTAACATAAAGACGAATGAGACTTCGCACTTCCCAACCAGCGCCATGTTTCTGGGCATTGGCCATATCCCGAATGCCAGGATGTTCGAAGGGCAACTCGACAAAGACCAGGATG
>JBOGLB010000290.1:0-3139 GCA_050745965.1 Terriglobales bacterium
GACTACGACGTTTCCACCGATGCCACTCCGAATGAAGTCATGCAGATTTTTCCGGACACCTATGCCGTTGGCGTGCAATTTGGCGTTGTTTTGGTGCCGTCGCCTAAGAATTCGCAAGCCCCAATAGAAAGCAATACGGTTGAGGTGGCGACTTTTCGAAGCGACATAGGGTCTACAGATGGCCGTCACCCCGACCAGGTTCGATTCAGCAAAGATGCGCAGGAAGACGTTGCGCGCCGCGATTTCACAATTAACGGCCTGCTCCTTGACCCGATCAGCAATCAAGTGCTCGATTTCGTCGGAGGGAGAAAAGATCTGGAGGCGGGAATTATCCGGACGATTGGAAGCCCTGAACTGCGCTTTTCGGAAGATAAACTGCGAATGCTAAGGGCGGTCCGATTCGCATCGCGCTTTGGATATCAAATTGAGCCGGAAACATTTGCGGCGATTCAAAAACTGGCGCCGCAAATTCACCAGGTTTCGTGCGAGAGGGTGAGGGACGAGCTTACAAGAATGCTGACCGAGGGCCACGCGCGGGGAGCATTTCTGCTGCTTGATGACTCTGGATTGCTTCGTGAGGTTCTTCCTGAGATTTCCGCGATGAAAGGCGTTCAGCAGCCCCCACAGTTTCATCCCGAGGGGGATGTTTTTGTTCATACCATGTTGTTGCTCAGCAAGTTGCCGCATCCTTGTGCTGCAACCCTGGCGTGGGGGGCGTTGCTGCACGATGTGGGGAAACCGCCAACGTTTCGCGCGGCGCCTGATCGCATTCGCTTCGATGGTCATGTGGACATTGGGTTGAAAATGGCTGAGAAAATCTGTGACCGGCTTCGTTTTTCAAACACGGAGAAGAATCAAATTCTGACGCTAGTGGAAAATCACATGCGATTTGCGGACGTTGAGCGCATGAAGCAGTCAACATTCAAGAGATTTATTCGAATGCCGCAATTCGAAGAACACATGGAGTTACACCGGTTGGATTGCGAATCGAGCCATGGCGACTTGACGCTCTATGACTTCACGCGAAATAAAATGGCGGGGCTGCCGCCTGAAGCCATTCGTCCGCAGCCGCTGGTTACGGGACAAGATTTGATTGGCGCCGGCTATACGCCGGGTCCGAGGTTCAAGGAGATTCTTGCGGCGGTGGAGGATGGGCAACTCGAAGAGCGCTGGACGTCGAAGGAAAGAGCAATGGAGTTCGTGGTGAGAGAGTTTCCGCTTAATTCGGGACAAACGCGAGTCTGACCGGGGCCTGCCGTTTTCTTGTCAAGCCCCTTTTTTGTGCTGAATCCGGTTAAGTGCCTGAATACAAGACAAATATATTTTCTCGAAGTGTGGCGCAATGTCCCTACACAAGTTGCTATTCTAGATGTAGCACTGTTTTCTGCGACAATCTCAATCCTGTTTTTAATTGTGCAGCGAGGGGCAGGGCTCCCCCGGGTGATCCGATCGAATGATCCGGCCAATGATCCGACCAATGCAACCGGTCGCGGTTGGTTTGCAGAGTATTGTTGCCAGAAGCCTGCTGCAGGCTGCTCCGGGAGACGCCCCGCTTCTTGCGTGGCCGCTCGTGTGCGGGAATAGCGTCTCGAAAAGAACGCAGGCTCTTGATTTTGCCGATGGCATTCTGCGGGTGGAAGTCCCCGATTCGGGTTGGCGCTCCGAGTTGCAGAAAATCGCGGCCCAGTATCTTGCGATACTCAATCGCTATGTAAATGAAAGCGTCGAGCGGATAGACTTTGTGATCGCAGACGATACAAAGGCGAAAGTTATCAAAGATGAAAGTCACAGAAAAAGACGTTAGTTATGTCGCGGATCTCAGCAACCTGGAATTGACTGCGGAGGAACGCGGGCGCATGGTCCGGGATTTGAATTCAATTCTGGGGCATATAGACACGTTAGAAAAATTGGATACCTCGAAGGTTGAGCCGATGGCACAGGTGTCCGACCGTTATGGGGTAGACGAGTCTAAGCGGGGAAGCGAGCGGTTTGCATACGCCAGCCGCGAAGATATTCTTGAAGGCTTGCGGAAATCGCTGCCGCGTGAAGAGGCGCTGGCGAACGCGCCGGACTCGGACGGGATTTTTTTTAAAGTGCCAAAAGTAATTGAGCGATGAGCGGCAGGGGTTGGTCTGATGCGTCGTCTCATTCCCCCTTTATAATTTAGTTGCTCGCCTACACTGCTCAACATCAGAAGCCGTTTGAGAATGAACCTGGAATTGCTCACAA
This sequence comes from Terriglobales bacterium, assembly GCA_050745965.1. Taxonomy (GTDB): domain Bacteria; phylum Acidobacteriota; class Terriglobia; order Terriglobales; family Acidobacteriaceae; genus PALSA-188. The sequence continues at coordinate 2,230 of JBOGLB010000290.1, forward strand.
TTGATGAGGCACGCAATGCTGTGCGCGATGGCAAAACCACGGCCACTGCGTTGGCTGAGTCCTTTTACGCGAAGATCGAACAGGATGATCCGAAGATTGGTTCCTATCTTACTCTGGCGAAGGAGCGGGGTTTCGCGAAGGCAAAGGCAATTGACAACATGGCGGCCCGCGGAGACGCTTTGCCGTCACTTGCGGGAGTGCCTGTCGGCATAAAGGACGTTTTGGTTACTCGCGGTGTTCGAACTACTGCGGGCTCGAAGATTCTTGGTAATTACATTCCGCCCTATGACTGCACCGCAGTGGCTCGCCTTGAAGACGCGGGCGCGGTGGTCCTGGGAAAGATGAATTGCGACGAATTTGCGATGGGGTCATCGAATGAAAATTCGGCATGGAAGCCGGTGCACAATCCGCGTGATCTGAGCCGCGTGCCGGGCGGGTCGTCGGGTGGATCGGCTGCCGCGGTTGCGGCGGATTTGGCGGTGGCTACGCTCGGAACTGATACCGGAGGCTCGATTCGACAGCCGGCGTCGTTCTGCGGAATTGTGGGTTTGAAGCCAACGTATGGACGGGTGTCGCGGTACGGCTTGATCGCATTCGCTTCATCCCTTGATCACGTCGGTCCGTTGACGAAGACCGTGCGCGACGCAGCCATTGTGCTGCGAACTATCGCGGGACGCGACCCGATGGACTCGACGTCCGCGGACCTGCCGGTGCCGGATTATGCGGCAGAGATGGAAAAGCCGGTGCGTGGCTTGAAAATCGGGCTGGCGAAAGAATATCTGGCAGAGGGACTCGATCCTGAAGTCCGCAGCGCAGTGGAAAATGCTGTACAGAGTCTGTCGGAATTGGGTTGCGAGATTGTCGAGATTTCGCTGCCTCACACCGAATTCGCGATCGCAACTTATTACAT
>JBOGLB010000291.1:0-3881 GCA_050745965.1 Terriglobales bacterium
GACTACGACGGCAACGTAGTAGTCGAAATCAATCAGGAAATCACGGAAGAGCTGGCGGGAACAGTACAGGCAGCGGGCATCGAAAGGGTGAAAATCCGATCGGTGCTGACTTGCGAGTCCAAGCGGGGAGTCTGCGTGATGTGCTATGGCAGAAACCTCGCCTCCGGGCGCCTGGTCGAACTGGGCGAAGCTACTGGAGTGATCGCGGCGCAATCTATCGGCGAGCCTGGAACGCAGCTCACCATGCGCACCTTCCATATCGGCGGTACGGCATCCAGGGTTTCTGAGCAATCGCGGCTGGAAGCCAAGAATAGCGGGACCGTCCGCTTCATCAGCTTGCAGACCGTGAAAGCGAAGTCTGGCGACTTGGTAGTAATGAACCGCCAGGGTTCGATCGCGGTGGTGGACGAAAAGGGCCGTGAGCGGGAACGCTACGCAGTGGTTTACGGCGCCAAGGTGAAGGTCGCAGAAGGCGATCAGGTCCAGCAAGGCCACGTGATGGTCGAATGGGATCCGTACACCTTCTCGGTCCTGACCGAAATTGGTGGGACGATCCAGTTCAAAGACTTGCAGGAAGGCGTCACGCTCCACGAGGAGGTGGACGAAGTCACGGGCCTCTCCCGTCACGTCGTTGCCGATTCGCCCGACGAAAAGCGTCAGCCTGCGATCGTGATCAAGGGCAAGACCAGCAAGCGGTACCTTATGCCGTCACGCGCCCATCTTATGGTGCAGGATGGCGACACCGCGCATCCGGGAGACGTACTGGCGAAGATTCCGCGTGAAACCACCAAGACGAAAGACATCACCGGAGGTCTGCCTCGCGTGGTCGAATTGTTCGAAGCCCGCAAGCCCCATGAAACCGCGGTCATCAGCGAGATTGATGGCACGGTGAAATTCGGCGAAGTCTCCAAAGGCCAGCGTAAAATGTATGTGATCGCCGACAACGGAACCGAAAAGGAATACTCGGTTCCGCGCGGTGTACACATCAACGTGCAGGAAGGAGAACGCGTCAAAGCGGGAGAACCGCTGATGGACGGGCCACTCAATCCGCACGACATTCTCGCAGTCCTCGGAGAAAAAGAACTGCAATCGTACCTGGTCAACGAGATCCAGGAAGTTTACCGGTTACAGGGCGTGAACATCAGCGACAAGCACATCGAAGTGATCGTTCGTCAGATGATGCGCTGGCGCAAAGTGGAAGATGTCGGCGATACCACATTCCTGCTGGAACAGCAGGTTGACAAATTCCGCTTCTCCGAAGAGAACGAGCGCGTGATTCGAGATGGTGGGCGTCCGGCAACAGGCCGTCCGCTGCTGCTCGGCATCACCAAAGCATCGCTCTCGACGGATTCGTTCATCTCCGCGGCGTCGTTCCAGGAGACTACGCGAGTGCTCACCGAAGCTTCGATTCAGGGAGCTGTGGACCACTTGCGCGGACTCAAAGAAAATGTAATCGTGGGACGTCTAATCCCTGCCGGAACGGGAATGGAATACTACCGGAACGTCCGACTCTCGCCAGAAATGGAAGAGGCGGCCGCCAAGGTCCAGGAAGAAGTTTCGCAAGCGTACGAAGAGGCCGAGCGCGCCCTCGAATTAATGCGTACGGAAGGCGAGACCGAAGAACTGGCCGCGGAGTAGTAACCGAAAAACCCATGAAGGGCGGGAAAAAACGCCCTTTTGATATCCCCCTATGAGCGCCTCCCCGCAGCGGTTGCAAACTCAAGAACCTGCGCGAATTTCGCAGTTGCGTCCTGCGCCTGAGCGCAATACTCTGAGGCCCATGCTGCGTTTTGCCCGCCTATTGCGGCTGGCCTTCTGGCGCGCGTTCGAGCACGATGCTTTTGCGGTGGCCAAAGCGTCGGCTTACTCCATGATTCTTACGTTTTTTCCCACCTTGCTGGTCATTGGGTCGCTGCTGGCGAACTCCAGAAAAACAACCGCTTATTTGCGGGAAATTTCATACGCGCTTGGCAGGATTCTTCCGGCTGGTAGCGCCTCGGCATTGGAATATCTCAAAGCGAACAGTGCGCAACGGTCAGCCGGACTGCTGATCACGACCGCGCTGATAACGCTGTGGACCGCCTCCGGCGTAATGATTTCGTGGATGGAAGGCTTCCGCCATGCCTACGAACTTCCCAAGATTTGGGGGCTGGTCAAAGAACGAATGATGGCCTTCCTCCTGGTAATTTTGGCGGGAATTCCGATGAGTTTCGCGACCATCCTGGTAGCGTTTGGCAACCGCATCGAATTGCGAATCATGTATTACATTGGAGGCGAATATGGGCTCTATATCCTGCTGATGTGGGCGGTCGTCCGTTGGACTATCGCTGCCTTAACCAGCATTGCGGTAATCGCCCTCATCTATCACTACGCCGTGCCCCGCACTCAACCCTGGCACAGTGTGCTACCTGGAGCCACCCTTGCTACCGCAATGTGGTTTGCCGCCACGGCGCTCTTCGGCGGATATCTTCAGGCATATTCGGAGTACAACTTGATTTATGGATCGCTGGGTGTTGGCATTGCGCTGCTGGTATGGATGTACCTGATTTCTTTTGTGATCCTGATTGGCGCGGAGTTCAATGCCATGCTCTTCCCGCGAACTTTGCTGGGACGGGAACTGCGGCAGATGAATGGCTTAAAGTCGCTTCAGCGATAGCGCCTTCGCGCGTTTATAATTGCTTTTCTCACCCCAATCAGGAACAACTTTGGAAAAGATTCGCCATCCCCACAATTCTGTAAGCCCAAGCCCTATCTCGCGCATTGTGACCTCGCCGCGCCATGCAAAGATTATCTGCACTATTGGTCCCGCGTGTAGTTCGGACGGGATGTTGCGTGACCTGATGCTAGTGGGAATGGATGTGGCCCGCTTGAATTTTTCGCATGGCAGTCATGAGGAGCACGAATGTAACATCCAAAGATTGCGCCGGGTCGCCGAAAGCGAAAATCGTACCATTTGTATTCTGCAAGACTTGCAGGGTCCGAAGATTCGCACTGGAAGCCTGAAGGATCACGCTGGAATTGTGTTGAAGGCTGGGTCGCAGGTGACCATAACGCCCCGCGATATCGAGGGAACCGCGACTGTTATTTCGACAACATTCAAGACGCTGGCTCATGACATTCAGCCAGGGGCGCGGATTCTTATTTCTGACGGTCTGATCGAGTTGCGGGTCATAGGTATCCACGGCAAGGATGTCGAGTGCGAGGTTATCAATGGCGGACTGCTCGCAGAGCATCAGGGCATCAACCTGCCCGGCGCGGTGCTTTCCATTCCGGCATTGACCGATAAGGACCGCAAAGATTTGGAATTCGGATTAGCCAACGGCGTTGATATGGTTGCTCTTTCATTTGTGCGTTCCGCCGCCGATGTTCTTCTGGTGAAAGAAATTATTAAGAGTGTGGGAATGACGACTCCCGTGATAGCGAAATTGGAAAAGCCCCAGGCACTTGAACGATTGGAAGAAATCTTTGAAGCCTCCGATGGGGTGATGGTGGCGCGCGGCGACTTGGGCGTGGAAATGCCACCGGAAAAAGTTCCGGTGATTCAGAAGCACGTGATTCGGCGCTCGGCGGTGTGGCGCAAGCCGGTGATTACGGCAACTCAGATGCTGGAATCAATGATTGAGAATCCGCGTCCCACGCGGGCGGAAGCCAGCGACGTTGCGAACGCGATTTTCGATGGTACCGACGCAGTCATGCTTTCCGCGGAAACGGCAAGCGGCCTTTATCCGCGCGAGGCAGTAGCGATCATGGCAAGAATCATTATCGAGGCGGAAAGCAACATGGGCGAATTTACTCAGCCGAAGCGGCGGCGCGACCGGCACGGGCTTTCCATTGCTGAAACGATATGCGAGTCCGTGGCTCATGCTGCCGAAGACCTGCAC
>JBOGLB010000292.1:0-11300 GCA_050745965.1 Terriglobales bacterium
GAGTAGGGGTTGCAATCTTGTTCGTTGCCGGCGTGTTGGATCCGCCGCCGCACCCAATCGCGAGCGCGAGCGATCCAAAGAAACAAGCCGCGAAAACCCTTTGAACCACTTTCCCCCTAGCGGATAGCATCGAGGCTGACCCCTTCCGGCAATTTATCGCTCAAATAAGCTCTTCCAAAGAAAGCTCGCATGTGCCCACCCGATTGCACCACTAATCCGTTCTGGTGAATGTTGAGCGGCGCGCGCCCGGGTCGCCGGACGCGGGTCTGGGCAGCTTGAGAAAATTGATCGAAGTATGTTCCCAGCAACTGGCGCATATCTGGAATAGAGCGTCCGCTCCAACTAACTGCGAACACTTTTCCGGCCGGAGAAACGAACTCCTTCACCACATTTCCATGAGTTTCGTGAAGCTCGTGCACCGTATAGGCCTGTCCGATTTGAATCTGCAACGCGGCTTTCATGTGTGCCTGGTCGGCTTGAACCGAGGCTACGTCGCCACCCAAGGCTGCGAAGGCCGGAACCGCGCCGGCAATGGTTGCAATCGAAACAAGTAATGCAATGAGTACTTGGCCAAACTGTAGCTGCAAAACTCGTGGGTTCAAAAATTCCTCACTTTCACATCTTCGACGGCATAGTCTGGCTAAACAAGAAATCCCCTGCGGGCGAATAGCACCCGCCCAATACTTCAACCCTGAAAGTGGTCCTAAGTTCTATTTTGGATGCCCGGAAACTTAGCGAAGATGCTGTCCGCTTCGTAATGAAGTGTAAAGCTGAGGGGAAAAGGGCGGCTCATGCCAGGCCGCCCTTTGATGAACCGATTTGGGAATACGGCCCGGTTCAGTGAAGAAGGTTCAAGGTATTGCTCGCATCGTCCACGTAATAGATTCCCTGACCCGGTACGGAAATAAGCCCAAACAATGCGCCTGCACCCGGCGGATTTCCAGTGCTATCCAGCAGGACAGTCGCAATTTGCAGGCCGGCGGGAGTAGTTTCCACGAGGTAACCATTGTTCCCGTTGACACTGAGAATATTTCCATCGGAGCTCACCGTGAGTCCCAACGGATCGTCAAGGTTCCCGCCCTTGGTGATTGTCGTTCCCCTGCCGGCGGAAGAGATCCGTGACAGTGGATCGGAAATGGAAGCGATCCGGTTGCTGAGACTATCCGCTACATAAAGATTGCTTCCATCCGGGCTCAACCCCAGACCGGTTGGACCAATCACTAAGGCGGCGGGATCAGAGCGCTCGGGGAACCCGGATCCTACTACCGTGATTGACTCGAGATTCGGCATTGTCTTGGCGGACACAGAAAGCATCATCCGAATCACCGTTCCCTCATGAACAACTTTGCCGTTGGCCGCGACCGTGCCGTTCAGCACGTTGGTGACGAAAAGCGCGGCTGTGTTGCCCCCATCCAGGGCCATCATGTCCCAAGGTCCGTTGATCAGCGAGCCGTAGAATGTCTCCACGACTTGCCCCTGGTTATTCAATACAAGAAGGCATCCGGCTTGGGCCGTTGCCGATGTTCCATCGCTGGTGGGCAGACTGCCAACGATGACCCAGCCGTCGCGCAAAACTGCGAGCGCGGTAGTCAGTCCGATTCCGCCGGGGCAGGGCCCAGGCAGGGTGGTTGCGTCAATCTGCGCGAACAACGAAGCTGAGCCGTTGGGAGTGATCTGCACGATAGTCGTCCCGGTGCCCTGAAGATTCGCGCTATTGTTGAAATTGCTGACCAGAATATTGCCCCTGACCAGCAATCCTGTGGTGCGCGGCACACGCGCGATGCCGTAGGGATTGACATCGCCATTGCTCGGAACGGTGGAGGCAATCGTTACTGGATTGACACCGAGACCAAACAAAGATCCCGCGAAAAATAAAATGCAGGCCAACCCCGAGGATGCCAGCAGGACACGGGAAAGCAGGGAGCGGGCACAGAATAGTTTGGGAGTACTCATGGTTTCTCCTTCAAATCTCGTTTTTATGGGTGTCACATTTTGCAGACAATAAAGCACCCGGCAATCGTCACACTTCTGTTTCATGCGACTGTCAAGAGGTTGTCAAAACTTGGTCAGTGTTTGGTCTTCAGACTCTAGTAGCGCGCAAATTGTCAGGGACGCTCGTATGCGGGATTATCCGGCGTAGGGGGTTCGTAATCCTTGCCATATTTATTTTTGTGCGGAGGCGGAAGGCTGGCCGCGGGAATCCGGAATACTCCGAGAGAGGAGTTGTCGTCTGAAACGGTAATTTCGTGGGTCATCGAATTCAGCGCCTCGGGTAACGCGGTTTCGTACCACACTCGAAGAATGTAGCGCCCTTCCGGCACGTGAGGAATGATGATTTCGCCCTTTTTATTGGAAATTCCGTAATAGGGTGTGGCCAGAGCCACGACGACTGCGCTCATTTCGGCATGAATGTTGCAAAAGATATAAGAAATTCCAGGCTTATCAAAACGAACTTCGCGAGTGCTGCCGCCCTCATAGAGACCGAGATCGAAACGTTTCCCTTCAAATAATGAGAACACATTGTGAAAAAAAGGGTCGCGATTGGGGAACTCAACCAACGATCCCACCGGGACGACGAGCAGGTGAGGACTGAAACTTTTGTTGTGCTGAGTGAGACGAGGATGCTCCATGCTTGGCCGCGCCGGGGGAAGTGGCGTAATCGGTGCAACTGGTGTAAGCCAGATGAGGACGTTGCTGGATTGGCGATTCCTGGCATGGATTCCGGTATTTACCAGTTGGACCCGTGCTGAAACCGTGATTCCCTGGCCGTATGCCAAGGCACCGCACAGCAGTGCAATACAGCCTAGCTTTGAAATCATCCTCGCTTTAAGCACTAAAATAAAACTCCCATCATCAGGTTGAACTGTTCGGCGGCGTCGCTATTGCCATAACTTTGCTTTGTCTGCAAGTGGCGATACTCGGCAGAAAACAGTAGATCAGAGCGTGGCCGCAGAATGAAGTTCACAAGAACGTTCTGATTCTGCCTGAGTGCCGTGCCATACAGGGTCAAATCGCCTGCGAAGGTATCGAAATCCCGCGCCAAGGGATTGTCCACACCAAATGCGCCGTTGAACTCCAATTTATCGAGGGGCTTGAACTTTAACTGCGACCATCCTCCGATAGAATTTAGCCCGCGTATCTGGGTTGAGGGATCTCTGGGATCGCCTGTGTAAAGGACACTTTGACCAATGCCTCCGCCCAAACCTCCGATAGCGCGCCCGCGATAGAATTCGCCCGAAAAACTTAACCGCGAGATTATTGGAACGTTCCAGTCCGCCATTGCCGACCAGCCGTCAACCTTGCGGTTGAACCCCCAATTCTGCCTGGTGTCATAACCAGCTGCACCGAAACTTAGTGGCTCTCCGTGAATAGTTTCTGACCACGCGACCCTTCCTGCATAGGCTGGCTGTCCGGAACTTTCCCCGGTTTGCGCCAGACGGCTGAATTGCGAATATGGAGGCTCTCCGCTCAGGTTGTCCAGGATGCCGCCTTGAACGGTGATTTCTTGACCATTCGCGAGATTAAACCGGTGCTCGACTCGAACCTGAGGTATCCATCCCCAGAGATTTCCCGCGTAGCCGAACGCGGGAATCGAGAGCGACGCGAAGGAAGTCGGCGAAAATGGAGAGAAGAATAGATTGTCCTGTCCGGCAACTAGTGAAGTGTCTTTCCAGTCCATGCGCATGCTGGCAGTGCGCAGCCGCATCAGGCCGTAATTAACTCCGTCCAGCGTATTGGGAAAGCCACCCGAAAAATCGAATTGCACACTGCCGCTGGTCTCAGCACCGGCGACCTTTGGACCAAACACTTCTACGCCGAGCTCAGATTGTCTCAGGGTCGCGCCGAAGGTGCCGCCGGGTCCGTAGCTCGCCGACGGAGACGCATAACTAGGCATGTCTTGATTGTCCACTGAACCTCGATTGCCGAAAAGATTCATCAGGACAATACCGGAGAGTCTCACTCGGTATTTGGAGCCGCTTTCGACTTTGTCCTGATATTGTTCGTCAACTTTGCCGTTTAAGAGCGTGGAGGCGTCTTCGAGGGAAGATACGCGTTGTTCTAGTGAGCGAATTGCCGGAGTTGGGGACTCGTTTGTCGCCGAAGAGTACGAACTTGCCGCAGAAGCGGAGCCTTCCTTCGGGGATGGACCCGATGCGAGGCCCTTCTCCTGCTTCATTTCCAGTTGCTGGCGGAGTTCGGTGGTTTCAGCGCGATATTGCGCAGCTTCGGATCGCACTTCCGCAACCGCAGATTTCAATTCGAGGACCTGTTGCTGTAGGTTGATGATCGCCGCTGTCATGGCATCGGTTTGGGCGGCATTCGGAGATGCCGATGACGGCTTATCTTGCGACCATCCGGGAACAGCTCCGGAAAGCGTCATTATCGCTATTCCGCAGAAACTGACGATCGTTCTAAAGATTGTGTTGCGCAAACTTTGCTGGATCACGATTCCTCCCATAAACTTGGAAGTGAGAATAATTCGGCCTGTCGAGTTCGAGCAAGGCTGCGAAACGACTCGAACGTTGCCGCAGTTCCGGCGTCTAACTGGGAGTTGTAGTTAGCGCATTGCCGAAGAAATCCCCGGAAACAACACCTGCGCTCCGGCAAAATACCGCGTCCCAGCTTCTCGCCACTTCCTATGACTGAGTGGGGCGGGCGGGGGTAGATATGTTTCCATCCCGCATACGATCGAGAATGCGTCCCGCCAACGGCTCGAGAGGAAGTGCGACTTTAAAAACTGTTCCCTGATCCGAGGTACGCTCAACTTCGACGTCTCCTCCGTGATCCTGAATAATTTTTTGGACCACGGTTAGACCCAGCCCAGTACCATTCTCTTTGCCGCTGCTCACAAACGGCTCGAAAAGAGTTTTTTGAATCGAGTGCGGAACCCCGCGCCCATTATCTGAAATCAGAATTTCCGCACTGCCGGCGACCTGATTTATTTCTATTTCAACCCATCCGTTGGATAGCGACACAGCCTCGCAGGCGTTGAGTAGAAGATTTGAAATAGCGCGTTCCAATTTCTTTTGATCGAACCAGCCCGCAATGGCGCCGTTTTCTCGTACCGCGATGCGAATTTCGTGAAACTCAGGATGGGCTTTTACCGCTTGCGCCGCGCGGTCAATCGAAGCTCTGACGCTGCCGTAGGCGGGACGCAACGATTCGCGTGTCCGGGAAAACTCCAGCAATGAATCAATCAAATCCGTCATCTGATTCACCGCGGTGCGAACTTCCTGATAAAGCTCTTCGCGTTCCTGGGCCGACAACTTGCTCTCACAGAGAAATTCCGCATTGGCGACAATGGCGGCGAGGGAGTGGCGCAAGTCATGGGAGACAGAACTCGCCATGCGGCCAATCGTGGCCAGCCGTTCCGCCTCTAACAATTCCTGTTGCGTCTTGAGCAGGCTTGTGCGCATGCGGTTGAAGGCGCCTGTGACCTCAGCGACTTCGTCGCCCCCGTGTGGATCGAGTGCGTAGTGAAAATCACCTTTGCCCAACGCACGCACACCGGCAACGAGATTTCCCAGGGGCCGGGTGAACGTGTGTGAAATAAGGAACACTAATCCGCTTCCGCCGAGTACTGCGGCCAGCCCTAAAGCCAGGAGCAGGCGGTTCAGCTTATCGAGAAAAGCGGTTGCCTGATCGTAGGACTTGAGAACGACAAGGCGCACCGAAGGGGAATTGTCCTTTGTGAGCTCAAGCAACGTGCCAAGAAAATGCTCGTCCCCCAGATCAATCTCTTCGTCTCTGGAAGCCCCGGAACTGAAATACGGGGGCGATTGCTGTGCCAGTTCTGCCTGATGCAACGGGGGAAGCGTGCTTTTGACAATCGTGCCGCCATAATAGAAAGCGACCTGGCTGGCGGCGATGCGGCTGACCTGGTTTGCGACGCTATCGTCAATTTCATATCCGATTATCAGAAATCCGAGAAGGCGGTTTTCGCTCGCTGGTCCAAAATAAACCGGCTTCAGAAATACCTGGTACAAGTGCTGGGCGCCGAACCACCAGCGGCTTTGCCCTTCGATGTTGGTGGAGGCCTTCAGCGATTGCTGTGCCATTTGACGCGTGAATCCGGGAGAAGCGACGTGAAGCGCCACGATAGCGCCACTTCGATCGGCCAGGACAAACAAATCGCTTCCGGCCAATTGCCATAGGGCTGTAGAGGCGTCCTGAATCGTTGCCTCATCGTGCGTGGTCATTAGAGCGCGCAAGTTGGGCAGGTCGGCAAGCAAATCCGCCGAATGGCTTAAGGTGAGTTCGCGCTCATGCTGGAAATTCTGGAAGGTGCTTACGGAATTCTGGAGGTCTGCCGATATTGAATTCTTGATCTGGTGTTGTACGCTCCGGCGAACCAATAAGAGGGTGGTACAGGTCAATCCGGCGGAAACAAGCAGCATGGAGAGCAGAAACTTGGTGCGGAGCCGAAGTTTCACCATGGGTCCACTTCCTAAACCTGTGCGGAGCAGGATACCGCTTCAGGGGACGAACTTGTACCCCGTTCCGTGAACTGTCCGAAAATGTATAGGATTAGCGGGGTCGGGCTCAAGCTTCTGTCGCAGCTTGAGTATGTGATTATCCACGGTACGGGTGGAGGGATAGTTGTGGTAGCCCCAAACTACATTCAATAGCTCGTCGCGAGTGATCACGCGCTCCGGGTTCTGGAGCAGGAATTTCAAAGTCTTGAATTCCTGCGCGGTAAGGGTGACTGCTTCGCCTTGCCGTACCACTTCCATTTTACTCAAATCAACAAAAATCCCAGCGAATGTGAAGGTATCAGCGCTCGCGGTTTTCGCGATAGTACGACGTAGGGCTGCGCGCACCCGCGCCAAAAGTTCCCGGGGACTGAATGGCTTGGTGACGTAATCGTCCGCTCCGAGTTCAAGAAGGAGAACTTTGTCGGATACGTCGCTGGCCGCGCTCAACACAATGATGGGAAGGGTGGGAGCATGTTGCTTTATTTCCTGGCAGACATCCCGTCCCGAAAGCTCAGGCAAACGAAGATCGAGCACAACGGCCGCAGGGGTTGCCGCACGAAATGCCTCCAAAGCAGAGCGGCCGTCGGAGGTTATTTGCACCGCAAGTCCCTCCGCCTCAAAAAGGCGCTTCAATGCTTTTTGCACTGCTCTATCATCCTCCACAATGAGAATCCGATCCATCGGAAGCGCTCCCGGCCCGGGATTCAAGGACGAAGCGTTTGAAGGCCGAACCAGCAGATTCTCCGGTCGTTGCGACGCCCAGCTGCGGTTTGGTTCTTCTCGAATCATATCGGTTGAACTAAGCCTGCGCTTACCACTACTGCGACAAGCTTACTCCTAAGGTCCTGAAAACCGGGCAAATGCCATTACATTTGACATTTTCTTGACAAATCAAAATACTGCGGAGGATGAAGCCTTTAATGTTCTGTCTTTTCATTGTTGTGTTACTTATTGCTCCGGCAACCCAGGCTGCGGATGAACTTTCCATCGCGGCGGCTGCAGACCTGCAATTTGTATTGCCGAAATTGATACAACAATTTGAAAAGCAAACAGGGCAGCAAGTGAGAGTCGTATTCGGTTCTTCGGGAAATTTCACCAGCCAGATTCAAAATGGCGCCCCGTTCGACTTATTTTTTTCGGCGGACCTGACTTACCCCGAACATTTGGACGCGGCAGGTCTAATCGAGCCGGGATCCATTTATCACTATGCGGACGGGAAGATCGTTTTGTGGGCGCTTACGAGTACAAACATTGACGTTAGCCACGGACTTGGAATTCTTCTGGATCCGAAAATCCACAAAATTTCAATCGCGAATCCAGAACACGCGCCCTATGGACGGGCTGCTGTGGCTGCACTGAAGCATGAGGATATTTATTCGCAAGTGCAGGAGAAGATCGTTCTCGCGGAGAACGTTTCTCAAGCCGCTCAATTTGTAGATAGCGGGGCCGCGCAAGTGGGAATCGTTGCTTTATCCCTGGCCGCTGCTCCGACGGTCCGGGATCGAGGAAATTATTTCACCATTCCACAGTCCGACTATCCGGGGATAGAACAGGGATGTGCAATTGTGAAGTCTTCGCAGCACAAGAAAGCCGCCCGGCAATTTTTGGATTTCATAAAAACGCCGCAGGCAACGGCGTTCCTAGAGGAATTCGGTTTCGCCGTGTCCAAAGAAAAGATTCCGCGGGACTAGACGCTGATCTTGCGCCCTGTGAAGAACTTGCCAGCGCGATATAGAAATGTGTTTTCGCGTGCCGAGACCGGCTTGCCTTCCAGGTAAAGACGAATATCCCTGGTAAATTGCTCGACGGTTGCATATCGCTTCGACGAATCTTTCTGAATCGCTTTTAGCACGATGCTGTCCAGATCGCCGGACAGGCGCCTCCGAATGGCGCGTATTTCCTCACTTCTGCACGAACTCACGTAGTGCGCATTGATCGTTATCTTTTTCCCGTCCGGGGCAGTTTCTTCCACGATTTGATCGAGAACCTTACTTGGTTTAGTTGCTTCGAAAATTGCCGGCAGAAAATCGTCTTTCGTTCCGTCTTTCATCCAGTACGGCGAGTGTCCGGTAAGAAGCTGATAAAGCAACACGCCCAATGAGTACACATCGTCTGAAGTGTTGTTTAGCTCGCCTCGGATTTGCTCGGGACTGATATATTCCAATTCGCTGCGCTTCATGGCAACAGCGAGGCCAGTTTGCGCTCGAAATTCCTGGTTCAGTAGAGCTGCTATCCCAAGGTCGAGCATCTTAGGAATACCGCTCTTCGTGATTAGAATGTTCTTTGCGTTGATGCCGACGTGAGCGATAAAACGATGGTGCGCGTATTGAACAGCACCACAAGCGTCCATAAATAAGTTGATTCTGCCGTGCGTGTTCAGTTTGCCCGCGTCGCAGTACTCATCAATGGGAATGCCGTCAATATGCTCCGCGGCGAGGTATGCCAATCCGTCTCGCGTGATGCCGGTATCGAAGAAAGCTGCGATGTTAGGATGTCGAAGATTCATCAAGATGAGCCGTTCTCTTTTGAACGAACGAAGAAACTCGGCCGCGCTTGTGGTTGTCTTTAAAACTGTGACTATCACTTGCTTCAGGTTCGGGTCATTCAACCGAAGTGCGAGGTATTGGGTCGCCGGCCCTTTTTGGCTCACTTTTTCGATGATCTGGTAGTGATCCATGAAGCTCTCCACCAGTGGGTCAGAGTGCGGGGTTTGGGAAATGTTAAGATTTTCGACTGATTTTTGACGGCCGTCAGGCGCGTCCTGGTAACAAACGAGCAATGCTTCCAATTCCGCTCTTGACGAGGACTCCCCGCAAACGCGGTCCAAATAGGCCGCTCGCTGTTCCTGCGGAAGCTCCAAGGCCGATTGAAAAAGCTCTTTAAATTGGTCCCAGTTGTCTGTCATGGTTGCTATTCCGGTATTTCACCGGCGCTCCAATTCACTGGTATAGCTTTATGGATATAAGAAATCTGTAGAAGCGCTCGGCTCAAGGTTAACCTGCGTAGTGGTCACCGAATGAACTTCCTGCTCAAGGCTGGTGTTGCAATCGTCGCGTCGGCGGCCGCCGTGAGTGCTGCTTCGGCCCAATCCGTTCGGATAAGCGGAACGGTACGCGACGCGACCCAATCCGCAGTGAGCGGTGCAGCCGTGAACATCCGCGCTGGGCAGTTTTCAGTTACCACAAAGACTGATTCGAACGGGGAATTCGCGTTTACGCAAGTTCCAAACGGACCGGGACTTTTGGAAGTCACTGCCGACGGATTCACCGAGTCGCACATTTCGTGGAGTGTTCCTCCAGTCTCACCGGTGAATATCGTGCTAAAGCCCGCGAGAGTGAATGAAGAAGTGGTCGTCTCGGCGACGCGCTCCCAGATCAGGCTTTCGGATACGCCAGGCAGCATGGTCAGACTGTCGCAAGCTGACGTAGTTGCGAGTCCGTCGTTGACGGTTGACGACATGCTGCGACAGGTTCCCGGCTTTTCACTGTTTCGGCGATCCGGCAGTCGCACGGCGAATCCAACTTCGCAGGGCGTGTCGTTGCGGGGGCTTGGAGCGAGCGGGCCCAGTCGGGCGCTTGTGCTCGAAGACGGGGTCCCTTTGATGGATCCGTTTGGTGGCTGGGTTTACTGGGATAGAGTTCCGCCAATCGCGGTAGCCAGCGTGGAAGTTTTTCGGGGAGGGTCATCGAATTTGTATGGAAGCGACGCGATGGGGGGAGTGGTCCAGTTCATTTCTCGCGAAGCTGAAGGCCCTGCGTTTTCGCTGGAAACTTCTTATGGGAATGAAGAGACGCCGAATGTGTCGCTGTGGGCGGGCGACACAGTCGGGAAGTGGGATTTCGAAGGCGCAAGCGACCTGTTTCGAAGCGATGGATTTATTTTGGTCCCATCGTCGCAGCGGGGGAGTGTTGACACCCCGGCGAATTCGGAACATGCAACGGTAGATTTCGGTATTGGTTATCTGCTGAGGCCGGAAACCAAAATTTTCGCGAAAGGCAATTTTTACGATGAGTTTAGAAACAACGGCACCCCGATTCAGACCAACGACACGCAAATAGAAGAGGGCGCAGTAGGATTTGATCAGCAGATCGGCGCGGGTGATTCGTTGTCGCTTCGAATATTCGGGGATGCCCAGGGTTACAACCAGAGATTTTCTTCCATCGCGTCCGACCGGTCGAGCGAGTCATTGACCGATATACAGCATGTTCCGGCACAGCAACTGGCAGGCACGGCGCAGTGGACGCACGTGCTCGGAAAGAGCCAGACATTAATAGCCGGCAGCGATCTTCAAGAGGTGATTGGTTCCACCGATGAGCAGTTATTTTCTTCGGGAATACACACCGCGAATAATATAGCTGGTGGGCGGCAGCGCGTTTTTGGATTGTTCGCAGAAGATATTTTCCGCATTCACCAGAAGTGGACGGTAATTCTCGGAGCTCGTTTTGACGATTGGTGGAATTTGGATGGCTCGACCTTTCGGATTCCAATTTCCACGCCTGGAGTCGTAACCGGCGCTGCTTTCCCCCAACGCAGCGACACTGCATTCAATCCCCGCTTATCTGTGCTCCGCTCTTTGAATCGCAATGTTTCTGTGACCGCTTCGACCTATCGTTCTTTCCGGGCGCCGACGCTGAACGAGCTGTACAGAAGTTTCCGTTTAGGAAATATTTTGACGAACAGCAACGCCGGGCTGAAAGCGGAGCGTCTCACGGGCGCCGAAGCGGGAGTGAATGCCGGTGGATTTAATCAAAGATTGGAACTGCGAGGCACATTCTTCTGGAGCGACATCGTGAACCCAATTGAGAATGTGACACTCTCCAGCAC
>JBOGLB010000293.1:0-6797 GCA_050745965.1 Terriglobales bacterium
GTACCACCGTCAGGCTGGGATCGCTGACCGGCATCGAAAGCACGCCAAAATCCACCGAGTTGTCAATGATGGATTCCATAATCTTTCCATAGTCGGCACGCTTGATGTTTACGGCAACGTCCGGATATTGTTTTTTGAATTCGGCGAAGACCTCGGGAAGAATGTGAAGGCACGTCCCCTCATTGGCTCCCACGATAATCTCGCCTCGCGGAACCCGCTCCGTCTCCGCAATCGCGACGAGCACGGCGCGCCGAGCATCCAAGGTTTCCTCCGCATATTTCTGGAAAAGCTTCCCGGAAGCCGTGATTGATACTTTGCCGCCCGAGCGGTCCAGTAACTTGGCTCCGACCTCTTCTTCAAGGGAGCGGATTTGCGAAGAAATTGCCGGCTGAGTGCGAAATCGCTTCTCGGCCGCGCGAGAAAAGCTCGACAGCCGTGCCACTTCGAGAAACGTTTCTAACTGGTCAAAATCCATAGAAGTATCAGCTCATAGACGAAATCTTGCGGGATAACCGCTGCTTATCCGCTCGACAAAAACAATAGATTTCCTGCGACAGACCTGACCCCGTTAGACTAATCCAGCAGGCGGGCGACGCGAGAAATTGTAGCAGGTGTGGTGACAAAGAATGCGGGAGTTGAGCGGCGCGCCTGTACGCTTGCCGTCATGGATTCGGAGTCAGAGCATAGAGCTCATTTCTTGACTCTCACGAGGGCGGAGCATACCCTTCGCTTTGAACAGGCAGTACCCCGCGGAGAGGGAGGATTTAACCCAATGAAAAAACTGGAACTTAGCCGACTGCTTTGGCTGTGGGCTGTGCTACTTGCCGGAGCATTCCTCGTGAGTGTTCCCGCGGCTCAAGCACTCGACCATTGCGATGGAAGCGACGGACAAGGATGCTGTGATTGCACCTTTCCGATCGTTGGAACCTGCATCAAACACAAGGGCACCAACACCAACTGCAAGTGTACCTGCGACATGGCTAACATGTTTTGCGCTTCGGGTGGCGGCCCATGCAACAACAATGCCTGCGCGGAGGCCCCAGTCAGAAATACACCCGCCACTATGGCTCGCATGCCGTGGACGAACTCTCCGAAGCTAACCATTGAATTGGCAGCGAGCAGTACCCTTCCCACTCCGTATTTATTCTATGACCTGGTCCTAACCGACGAGCTCCGAGCAGGCCCGGCGGGGCACCATGGCGGGTTAAGCGATCCGGCCCATAAGAGCAACTATGTGATCTGGTATAACCTCGAGGACAACATCATCCCTGGCCAAGCGCAGTTAACTGTCTGGGTCGATACCGAAGGGATATGGAAACAAGGTTCTGACACCCACATGAGTCCGGTTCGCCTTCCTATCACCGAAACGGTGAGTTTCTACGAGGATCACTGGTCACAAACTAACGCTAAGGGCACCTTCTCGGGCAAGGTCGAACCCTTTTCCGCTCCTGGCCAACCGGCGCACGCTAGAACCACACCGGAAGTCTTGGCTCACATTCCATGGACGACACAATCCGGCCTAGCCGTCAAACTCGCACAGCACAGCACCATGCCCACAGCGGGGTTGCTCTATCTCTTGGCACTCAACTCCGAACTTAAAGAAGGGCCGATAGGACACGGTGGCAACTTATGGGATGGCACGAAACAGTCCCCGTATCTCATCTGGTGGGATCTGGATGACAACCCGAATACTCATGAATCCAAACTGAGAGTATGGCTAGATAAAGAAGGAAATGTGGGGCCATTCATTCAGGATGTGGAGGCCAAGCTACCAGTAGCCGAGACAGTGACCTTCTACGAAGATCACTGGGAGCAGACCACGGCGAAGGGCAAGTTTTCGGGCAATGTAGATCCTTTCCCAGTTAACCAAGCCAAGGTTAATCCACCCGCACATCAGTAAAGGTTGTCCTACTTTTGGACGCTAACCTGGGTAATGAAATATTCTATCTGGCCCAGTGATCCCGCGGCCTCTCTGCTAGATTCGATTCTTATAGCAGCGATGACAAAAAGCTTCGTAACATGAATCCGAGTTATTCTCATTTGTATTACAGGTTAGCGCCGAAAAACCGCGACGCGAACTTGGGCACCCGGCGGATCAATGCGACTTTTCCGCACTTCCGTCTTCCACCACTCGAGGAATTGACGGAACCATTCGCTGACATTCTGCGACGAGGTCGTCTTTTCCGAGATACGGTTTTCGAGATAACGTTCCGCAACTAGGGAACAAGAAGAGATGACCCGTTAAAGGGGATAGCAATTCGGATGACCCATTTCCGTTGCGCGCTTGTTGCACAATCCGTTGCACAGACCGGTCGAATTAGCCAAAGACGCAGGTTTGAGACGCTGGGAGACCATGAAAACCCGGTAAGTTATGTCTCTGTGGTACTGCAGGTGTACAATTTTTGGCTAATCCAGTGGCAATCCTACGCATTCGCAGGGCAAGCGCGCGGTAGCGCCTGCTTCAATCCCCGTTTCAAGGAGAGGTCATGGCCGATTCAAAACCAGCTGATCCGAAAAGCACACTTGAATTCGCGAAGAAAAGTGGAGTGAAGATGCTTGATCTCCGTTTCACCGACTTGCCAGGGTTGCAGCACCACGTTTCCTATCCGATCGAACAGTTGTCGGAAGCCTCAATTGAAGAGGGCTTCGGCATGGATGGCTCATCCATCCGTGGATGGGCCGCCATTCACGAAAGCGATATGCTGCTCATCCCGGATCCCTCGACGCACCTGCTTGATCCTTTTACCGAGGCGCCTACGCTGGTGATGACGTGTGAAGTGATAGATCCAGTCACTAAGCAGCGGTATGATCGCGACCCGCGTTACATCGCCAAGAAGGCTGAGTTGTATCTTGCGTCCACCGGGCTCGCTGATACCGCGTATTTTGGGGCCGAGGCGGAGTTTTTCATCTTTGATAATGTGCGCTTCGATCAGCGCGAGCAGCACGGCTTTTACTTCATTGACGCCGAAGAGGGCCGCTGGAATTCAGGACGCGCGGAAAATAACCTGGGATACCGTCCGCGCTACAAAGAAGGATATTTTCCGGTTCCTCCTACCGATCACTATCAGGACCTGCGCAGCGAAATGGTTATGACCATGCAGAAGTGCGGCATGGAGGTGGAGTGCCACCATCACGAAGTAGCCACCGGCGGCCAAACTGAAATTGATTTGAAATTCGATTCGCTGGTGCGATCCGCGGATCACATGATGCTCTACAAATACATCGTGAAAAATGTGGCGAACCAATATGGCAAGACTGTGACTTTTATGCCGAAGCCGATCTTCGGCGACAACGGCAGCGGCATGCATACCCACCAGTCGTTATGGAAGGGCGGCAAGCCGTTGTTCGCCGGGGACGGATACGCGGGCATTTCGCAAATGGCCCTGTGGTATATCGGAGGACTGATCAAGCATGGCCCGGCGTTGGCTGCGATCATTGCGCCCACGACTAATTCTTACAAACGGCTTGTGCCGGGATTTGAAGCTCCGGTAAATCTTGCATACTCGCGCCGCAATCGTTCGGCGGCATGCCGTATTCCCATGTACTCGGCCTCTCCCAAGGCGAAACGGGTTGAGTTCCGCCCACCAGACCCGAGTTGCAATCCATATATGGGTTTTGCAGCGATGATGATGGCGGGGCTGGATGGAGTGGAGAACAAAATTGATCCTGGCCAGCCGCTGGACAAAGATATTTATGATCTTGGCCCCGAGGAGCTGGCCAAAGTCCCATCCATGCCGGGGTCGCTAGAAGATGCGCTGAATGCGCTGGAAAAAGATCATGCTTTCTTGCTGAAGGGCGATGTCTTTACTGAAGAGTTGCTGCAAACTTACATAGAATACAAACGCACCAAAGAAGTGGATGCGGTGAGGTTGCGGCCGCATCCGCATGAGTTCATGCTGTACTACGATATTTAGATTGGTGACTAGCGCAGATTATCGTGGTTCGGTGACCTCGTGAGTCACCGACGCGTCAGGTCCCATGTGGCGCACATCCGCGCCGCGCACCCAGAAAATCACATCTTCGGCAATGTTGGTGGCGTGGTCAGCGACCCGCTCAAGATTGCGCGCGATCAATAGTGCGTCCAGCGCCTGACGGGTGATGTTTGGTTTTTCATTCATGGCTTTGACCAGAGTCATGAAGGCTTCGTCTTTCATTCGGTCAACAACATTGTCCATTTCCAATACTGCCTGAGCCAATTCAGCTTTACCCTCGATGAAAGACTCGAGCGCCCGGCGAACCATCGCGGCAACCGCGGACTACATTCGCGGAATGTCAATAGGAAGCTCGGTTTTCGGGAGTTCGGCAAGATCCATGACTCGCTCGGCGATGTTTACAGCCTGATCACCCACTCGTTCAAGATCGGAATTGATTTTCGTTACCGCCAGGATAAAACGCAGGTCTACGGCCATGGGCTGTTGCATGGCGAGAAGATCGAAGGCCAGTTCATCAATCTCGCGCTCGGCGAGGTTAATCATGGTTTCCCCCTCGAGCACCATCTGGCAGCGCGAGAGGTCGCGGTCAATGTAAGCTTGGGAAGCGCGGTCCACCGCCTGCTCGGCCAGCCCGCCCATGCGGAGCAGCCGTGATCTAAGGTCGTCAAGCCCCTGCTGAAAGCGCGTTCTCATTATCAAAACCTGCCTGTAATATAGTCCTCCGTACGCTTGTCGGAAGGATTGGTGAAGATTTTTTCCGTCTTATCGAACTCAATCAGCTTGCCCAGGAGGAAGAAGCCAGTGAACTCGGCAACCCGGGAAGCCTGTTGCATATTATGAGTTACGATAATAATGGTAAACCTTTCCTTTAGCTGAAAAATAAGCTCTTCAATCTTGCCCGTGGATATGGGGTCCAGTGCGGAGCAGGGCTCGTCCATCAGCAACACCTGAGGCTCAACGGCCAAAGCCCGAGCGATGCAAAGTCGTTGCTGCTGGCCGCCGGAGAGGCTGGCGCCGGATTTCTTGCGGAGCGTGTCCTTTACCTCGTCCCAGATCGCTGACAGCTTCAGGGAGCGCTCTACAATTTCATCCAGCTTTTTACGATCACGAAAGCCATTCAGCTTCAATCCCGCCGCCACATTGTCGTAGATTGACATCGTGGGAAACGGGTTGGGCTTCTGAAATACCATCCCGATACGCCGGCGAATTTGCACCGCAGAGCTTCCATTGTAAATGTCAACCGAGCCGACCTCTACTCTTCCTGAAGCCCTGGCATCCGGGATGGTCTCATGCATGCGGTTCAGGCATCGGACAAATGTAGATTTGCCGCATCCCGAGGGACCGATAAGCGCTGTGGCGTGATTAGCGGGCGCTTCCATCGTAATATCGAAGAGGGACTGCGTTTTGCCATACCAGGCATTCAGCTTTTCGACTTTGATTCCCACGCCCATGGACTTAGCTCGCTCCTGTCATCATTCCACGGCCCGCGACCAATCGTACAGCACTCACGGAGGCGACAATTAGTACGATCAAAATCAATGATCCCGCCCAGGCCTGCCGGTGCCAGTCATCATATGGCGCGATGGCATACGTATAGATCTGAAGCGGCAAGGCCGCCGTCGGCTGATCCAGCCTCCAATTCCAAAACTGATTTCCGAAAGCAGTGAAAAGAAGCGGGGCTGTCTCACCGGCAACCCGGGCAAATGCCAACATCACGCCGGTGATTACGCCCGAGGTTGCCGTGCGCAAGGTGATTGATAATGTTGTGCGCCAACGTGAGACGCCCAGACCATAGGCAGCTTCCCGAACGGGATTCGGAACCAGCAGCAACATTTCTTCGGTTGTGCGGGCAATTGTCGGAATCATCATAATCGCCAGGGCGACGCTTCCCGCCAGAGCAGAGAAGTGTCCTTCGGTGAGCACGACCAGGCTGTAAGCCACGATGCCGATAATGATCGAGGGCACGCCATTCAGCAGGTCCGAGGTGAATCGGATGAGATTACCGAGCCGGTTCCGGCCATATTCCGCAAGGTATATGCCGGCTCCGATTCCCAGCGGAACGCCCGCCAGACTTGCGATGCCAAGAATCAGGGCCGAACCGGCAATGGCGTTCGCCATACCGCCGCCAACCTCGCCGGGCGGTTTGGGAGTTTGGGTGAGGAACGCCAAATTAATTGAGCCGATTCCCTTGTACACCAGGTATCCAAAGATGGCGATCAGGGGCAGCAGCACCAAAGCAACGGCGCTAACGGATGCGGCCGTTACGGTAAAGTTCATGCCTTTCCGCCACAGGCTGATGTCGCCGGCAGAGCGATCTTGGACGGCTGACTTGATATCAGGCATTGGACCTCGCCGGATTTCCCCGGGTGACGCTCCAGACCAATATTTGCGCCAGAATATTAACGATAATGGTCACTATGAACAACGCCAAACCCACTTCGACCAGCGCGCTGAGATAAACATCGCCGGTAGCCTCGCTGAATTCGTTCGCAATGACGCTGGCCATGGTATAGCCGGGAGCAAAAAGGGACTTCGCAATCTCCGGCCGGTTTCCAATCACCATGGTCACAGCCATGGTCTCTCCCAAAGCTCGCCCCAGCCCAAGAATCACTCCGCCCATGATTCCAGCGCGCGCGTTGCGAAGCACACCAGTACGAATCATTTCCCAACGGGTTGATCCCAGGGCTAGAACGGCCTCTCTTTGTTGCCGCGGAACCGCAGTCATGACTTCGCGGGTAATGGACGAGACGATCGGCACCACCATGATGGCCAGAATGATTCCTGCAGCGAGCATTCCGATGCCGTAGGGTGGCCCTTCAAATAAAGTCGTCCAACCAAAATATTTTGCCAGCCACGGCTGGAGAT
>JBOGLB010000294.1:0-7642 GCA_050745965.1 Terriglobales bacterium
TGCCGCCGGTAAATTTGCTGTTGCTGAAAGTGAGGAAAAGACATGGACGCTGGTCAATTCTATCTTCGCCATCCACTTTCAGCGGAAAGGCGCGCCGCCGGAATCGAGCCAGGGAAATGAGAATGGACGACTGATATCCCAGTTCTCCCCATCCTCCAAAATGCCGGGCTCGCATGGTAGCAACGTCCGCAGAAAAGCCCATGCTCAGGAGGTTAGTGTAATAAACGATTCCGCCGGAATGTGTCAGCCTCAATACGTCACAAGGACGCGCATGACGGCCCAATAATGCTTCAATAGAGTGGTCCGCGCCGCGATCGCTGAAATCGCGAAGGAAAGAATTTCCCGTGCCGAGCGGAAGGAAGGCCAGCGTTGGACGTCTTCCATTCTGAGCTTCCGGAAAAAGTCCGTTTACTATTTCAAACGAGGTTCCATCGCCTCCTACGCTGATAAATTTTGAACGTCCATTCCTGTACGCATCTCTCGCAAGTTCCGTGGCGTGGCCCGGGGCAGTTGTTTCAGCCACCTCAACCTCGATTCCCCCTGACCTCAGCCGTTCGATCGCAGGGCCGACAAGCTTCCGACATCGTCCCCCGCCGGCCGCCGGGTTCACAATTGCAAGAAACGTTTCGTCACTCACGGCCACTAAATTTCCAGCCCAGCTGATTCCCGGTCTAACTTGTCGCCTATCTGTTCCGCTAACACCTCGCGCTTGATCTTCATGGACGCGGTCCTCGGAAAATCTTCGTCCCAAACAATGTAACCCTTCACCCGCTTGAAATCCGGCAACCTGCGATTACATTCAATGATCTCTGCTTTAAGCGCGTCGGAGAACTCCTGATTGGCATCGAGCCGCAACATGAGAATAAGCATTTCCTGTCCCAAAGTTTTCGTGGGCCAGATATAGTTTGCCGCAAATACACAGTATTCCTTCACCGCCAGACTATCGAAGGCACCCTCCACATCCTCTGGATAAATATTCTTGCCACCTTCGGTCACGATCATGTTTTTCTTGCGGCCAAAAAGCTGCAAATGTCCGGACTTGTCGAAGCGTCCAAAATCGCCGGTCAGCAGCCAGCCATCCACAATCGTCTCAGCGGTCAGTTTGGGATCGTCAAGGTAGTGCGACATTACCGTCTTGCTTCGCGCCGCAACTTCGCCGATACCCTCTGAATCGGGGCTCAAGATGCGAAGCTCGACTCCCGGCAGTGGCTTGCCAACTGTGTCCGCGCGGAACGGTTTGAAGTCGTTCAGCGTAAGCGCGGTACCAGCCTCGGTAAGTCCATACCCATTGGCGATTGGGATGCCGAGATCATAAAAGAATTGCAGCGTGGAGGGTTCCATAAACGCCCCGCCCGTGAACAGCGCGAACAGTTTGTCTCCAAACGCGCGATGCACCTGCGGCAGCAGGCTGCGGCTCCATTCCACATGCGGACGCCTGCGCGTCAATAATTTATTTATCGCGATCAGAGTTTTTACCATCCACAGTTTCATTTTTGGAAGCGCATCAAATTTGGCCTTCATTCCTCGTTCCAGATTCTTTACCACCAGGGGGACCAGGCTGGCATAGTTAATACGGTAGCGCACGAAGCCGTCGCGTACGTACTCCGGCCGCAGCGTTCGCAGATGAACCACACAAGCGCCGCATACGAATGGCCCGATGAACCCAACCATAAAATCAATCGCATGATTAGTCGGCAGAATACTCAAGTAGCGTAAGCCGGGCTTAAATGGAAAGATCGCGGTCAGCGCTTTGCACTGCTCAAGATAGTTCGCGTGCGTAAGAACACATCCCTTTGGCCGCCCACCTGTGCCCGAGGAATACACAATGCAAGCCATGTCTTCCAGTTGTCGCGGCACAAATGCCGGGTTACCTTTGCGGCTGAATTCCTCCCATCGAATCGCACCGGCTAAATCCGCGCCCTGAGGCGCCTCCGTAACCAGCACCATTTTCAGCTTTCTATTCTTGAAATCCGGCGCCTGAATCATCTCGCGCCACAAGTGGTATTCAATGACGAGCAGACTTGCCTTGGAGTGCGCCAGCAATTGCAGATGTTCGTCGGCGGTGAGTTTGAAGTCGAGAGGCACAAGCACGCCACCGCAGTAAAAGATTACATAAGCCGAAATTAGCCACTTCGACTGGTTCGACATGATAATCGCGCCGCGCTCGCCCGGCTTGAACTCGGCATCTTCCAGCGCGCGAGCGAGTGGTGTCGCAATATCTTTGAAATCAGAATAGGTGAGGCGTGTTTTTTCCTTGTCCCTGTCCGACTCGATCAAACACAGTTCAGTCGGCCATTTCTCCAGCGCGTCGCGCAGGGCGGCGCCAAGACAGCCGTATCGGTCAAGATCAAGCATGGGCGGATTGCTGATTTATATGTCGCAATCTGTAGGTGTCAATCCTTGTTTTCAAAGTACCGATTGTAGATGGAAGCTCTACGAATAGGGATGGAATTCTACCGAAACGTCGCCTGATCATTAACAATAAATTCTACAAGCGGGACTGAATTCGGCTGGCGAGCGTCCGGAAATCAGACACTCCCTGTAGCTCATAATCCGGCAATTCAATTCCGAAATGATTCTCCAGTCTCGTCAGCAGATCAAGCGCCTGCAAACTATCTATGCGAAGTACCTTGAAAAAATCATCGTCGGGGCTAAGCTTCTCCCGCGCCACTTTAAAGTTTGCAGCCGAAAGGCTGAGAACTTCTTCCAAGGTTTGATCAAGATTTTTCATTGCGTCAACTATTATCCGGTTACGTTTTCCTCAGGGCAAGTAAGGCTGCGGCTCCTTGCTCTCTACAAACTTTCGCAAGCCCGCACCCACCGCCGGTTGCACAAATAATTCGCAGAACAGATCAATTTCTCGCTTTAAATCCTCATAAGGAATCGGCTTGATGAACTTCTTGGCGATTGCCGCAGTCCGCCGGTCGAATTTTTTCAGTTGCGCGGCCGTAGCACGAGCTATCCGCAATGCTTCGCCCTCAGCAACAACCTGGCTTGCCAACCCAACGGATTGAGCTTTTGTAGCGTTGAAGCTGCGTCCGGTGAGCAGCAAATCGCGCACCACGCCATTCCCCAAATCCCGCTTCAGGCGCGGGATACCGCCAAAGCCTGGAATCAGTCCCAGCCGCAGTTCAGGAAAGCAAAACCGCGTTGTTTTGTCGGCAATTATCAAATCGCATACGAGTGCCAGTTCGAAGCCGCCGCCGAACGTTGCGCCGTGGACGGCAGCTATCGTCGTCAAAGGCGAGGCATCAATAATGTTTAGCACTCGGTGAATTCGTATGAGGAACTCGCGCACGCCTTCGACTGCGGCTTTGCGTTCCGTTTCCTGTGACCGGCGGTACAGCTCTCGTAAATCGGCGCCGGCGCAAAATCCGCACTTCAGGCTACTATAAATAATCACTGCATGG
Organism: Terriglobales bacterium; assembly: GCA_050745965.1. Classification (GTDB taxonomy): domain Bacteria; phylum Acidobacteriota; class Terriglobia; order Terriglobales; family Acidobacteriaceae; genus PALSA-188. The sequence goes on from JBOGLB010000294.1 coordinate 3,411, forward strand.
GCTTGATCTTCGGCGCACTCAATCGCGGTTGCAAATTGCTCCAAATCAGCGAGGGTAGCCGATCCAATCTCATTGCACGGGTCACGGTGCAATGCCATCTCGATAACCCCATCGTTCAATTCCCACGAAAGCGATTCGCCGATAAAACCATTCATGACGCCTGCTTGACCCGGTAAAGGTCCTCTATCTCCGCTTTCATCCGCTCGGCAATCAAGTCTCTTTTCAATTTGCCATTCGCCGTCAGCAAACCGTTCTCGATCGAAAACGCTTCCGGGGAAATATGAAAAACGCGGACCCGCTTGTAATGCGCCAGTTTCCGGTTCACCGTGTCCAACACCGACTGCACCGCCTCGGAGCTCATGCTTCCCGTAACAATGGCCGAAAGATAACCGCGCCCATTCCCCATAAGCACCACCTGTTGCGCTCCAGGGATGCTTTTCAGCAACTCTTCTTCAATCGGTTCAGGAGAAATATTGTGCCCCGACCCAAGAATGATCAGGTTCTTGATGCGCCCAATGATTCGCCAATTCCCCGAGGCGTCCACTTCGCCTTGATCGCCGGTATGAAACCATCCATCCCGCAATGCTTTTTCAGTTTCGGCTGGGCGATTCCAATATCCCGGAAAAATGTTCGGACCTCTCACGACTATCTCTCCATTTTCCCCAAGCTTCATTTCAATTCCTTTGATCGCCGGACCAACTCTTCCCGGTTCGACATGAGCGGGATCATCCATTGTGCAAATTGCGGTCGTTTCCGTCAGCCCATAAACCTGTAACACACGAATACCCAGCATCATGAAGTAAAGTTGAGTTTCAACATTGAGCGGAGCCGAGCCGCAAATGAGCGCTTTAAGGTTTGGCCCAATCATTTTTTTACGAATCGTAGGAAACACCATTACCCTGGCCAGATTCAGCCAGATAGAACCGATCACACTTCCCCGCTTTTCGTGCTGCCGAAACCACGCACTCTTGGCATGACTATAAATGCCGAATGCCATGCCGCCTGTTTTCCAAAGTTGTTCGTCCACGGCTTTGCGCATTCGTTCAAGCAGCGCCGGAACATTTAGAAAGTAATCCGGCGTGCACGAGCGCATATCGCTGGGCAATTTGCTGAGATCCACATTCAACATCAGCAAATCTCGACGCATCAGCGAGCTCAAGAGGACGATCCAGGAACCCGCAAAACAGAATGGAAGATAGTGGAAGACGCGATCCTGTCCAGCTTTATTTTCCGGCAACCACCGCGAAGTGCAACGCAGCATGTGCCCAATGTTTCCAGAGTTCAGCACGACACCCTTGGCCTCGCCCGAAGTGCCGGACGTATAAATAATCGCGACGGGATCAGAATCCTCGGGTGGCACAGCATGCCCGCGTGGCGCGGGGGCCCCCGCACGCGAGGTGTTGTCTCTGCCTTCCGTATCGAACGCATCGTCAAACAAACACTGCCGCGGCGCTTCCGCCCAGCTTTGCGAGATCCCATCTCGCAAAGCTGCATCTCCGCAGCAAATCAATGCGGGAGAACAGTCTTTCATCATGCTCACAAGTTCAGCAGGAGCTTGCCGCGCATACAGCGGAACAACAATCAAGCCCTCCGCCATGATCGCGAGATCCATTGCAACCCATCGAATACTATTGTGAGCCAGCAAGGCGCAACGTTCGCCCTTGGGAATGTTTTGAGCCGCCAGAAAAGCTCGCGCCTCGCCGACCATCGCAAGAAGTTCGCGGCCGCTGACGGATATTTCGTGAGATCCGTGCAGCTCTCGAAGCACCGTAGTCTCGGCCGCCGCGTCAAGCTGCGCAAAGATGTTTTCGAGGAAACTCATTTGCCATTTCAGCTACAAAACCACAAATGCAGATTCCTCACGGCTTGAAAGCCGTTCGGAATGACAACTAAACGTTGGGAATGATAAGTCCAAAAAAGGCTTAGCTATATGCCTCAATCAACTGATGTAATCCCGCACTCATCGGAGGCAGATAATCCTCCCAACTCCACTCGCCCTTGCGCGTCGGAAATTCCGGATATCGCCGCTGAACTTCCTCCTCAAAATAAACTCCCATTCGCGACATCACCTTTAGATTACGCACCGTAGTGCGCCCAATGGCACTCCCGATGCCCTCGCGCTCCGTTGCCAGTTGGTTTAGCGCGAACAGTAGCCTTTGTTCCAGATCTGGATCGTCCACATTCATCAGCAATTCTTCATGCCCGCGTTCTCGCATAAGATTGCGAATGCGTTCGTCCATGGTGATCCCCGCCGACGCAACGAGTCCAGGCATCGAAGTCACGATTCCGTGATACCGCGAAGAGGCCATCATGTGGCAGGCGCGCAATATGCTCACAAGTTCATATATGTTGTACTCGTCGGATGTAAGCACGGGAACACCGCCGAGTTTTTCCGAAATTTTGTTCGCAGGACGCACATCCAGCCGTTCCGTCGCCACCAGTATTACAAATACCTTCCGCTGTTTTCGGAATGCATCCACTGCACGTGCGATGGCGTTCAGATAGTGCCGGTATGCGCGATCAGCCTCCGGACCAGAGTTATGAAAATATACCGACCGGTAGTGGCTATTTTTGTAGGCGCCTGTTAAACCATGCGCTACAAATTTTGCTACCGACGCCCGCACCGGCCATTCAAAAGGATTGATGGGACACACCACCAACACCGGTGTACTGCCATCCCATCCCACTTCGCGTAAAGCCTTTCTGCCGTATTCCTCGGGATGCGGTTCGAATGTCCATGCTGTGTCCGTTCCCAACTCCGTAGGCACTCCGAGGTCTCGCAGAACTGTGCGGGATTCCTCGTTGCGCGTGATTACCAGTGAATTCTGACAATAACGCGCACACATTTTCCTGATTGGAGGGTCCATGTGGCCAGCCTCAGCTCCGTATCAGACAGAGAGTTTATTCTGAGCGGCTGCGATTCCCAGCGATCCGATCATCATCGTGGTGAGCGCATTAGCAAATTTGCTCTTGAACATCGAACCTTCACACGCCACTACGCCGTGATGTTTAGGAACTTCACTCGACAGGAAGGGAGGGAAAATATCCGGCAAATGGACCTGCGCACTGTTCTCGAAATATCCTTGCGAAAACTTGAAATTCTGCGTCATCACGGTGCAGTCCACATTCTGAGGACCAAGAATGTGCCGGATCTGACGCAGCATCTCATCCACGCGAACATCCGAACCCATGTTGCGCGTGCCGTTATATCCTGCAAACAACAGCTTTAACTTTTCTCCGGGACGCCAGGGCTTTCCTTTCCCCAACATCCATCCCGCCTTGGCCCGCTGAATGGACGAACTTACCCAGGTTTGAAGAATGAAATCCATCATGCTGCCGTCCCTCCAACTTTGGCGGGCCAGCTTTCGTACGGGTACGAAAAATTTGTCTCGCGGCTGAACTTCAGGAGTGGGTAACTGTACTGTGAGAATGGCACGGGCTTACGTCCAAGTTCAGTGGTCACGCGTGTGTTATCGAAAACCGTGTTCCAGACTAAATATGGTAGGAACACTTTCATCAGCGAGGCGCCGTAAGCGACCGCTCCCTTTCGGTTCGAAAGAAAGTCAACCGTGGCCGAAAATGGACGTTCCATCCACGGCATAAACATCGGCCCACGTTTGTTCTGTTCCGCCGCCAGCGTGTTGGTCAATTCGCGAAAGGTTTGCGATTCCGTACCGGAAGACAAATGATAAGTGTCGTAGAGGGGAGTTTCCTTTTGATGGAGCGTCGCGATCGCGTCGGCCACGAAGTCCACATTCACGATGTCAATCTTGTCGCCAGGGCGAAACGGCAGCACCGGCAAGCCCGCCAGGAATACAAATGCCTTAACCATATCGAATTGAGTAGTCTCGGCGCGACGGCTATCTCCCAACACGATGCTGGGACGGAAAATCGTAATCGGCGTCTCCGGAAGCAATTGCCGGATCATGTGCTCGCAGAATTTCTTGGTCCGCGCATATGGATCGTAATCGGAACGATCCCAGTCAATCGAATTCTCTTCTCTGACAATTTCATTCTGGCGCTTGCCGGCCACGGCAACTGTGCTCACATGACTAAATCGCCGGAGCCCATGATAGTGATCCACCCGAGTGGCTAACTGAAGCACCTCCAGCGTGCCTCGCAAGTTGACATTCAGACACGCTTTTTCGGATTTCCGGTTTAGCGACGCGGCGCAGTGGATGACCGAGTCCGTAGTATGGATCAAGCGGTCGTAATCGTCCCGTGACAAACCA
>JBOGLB010000295.1:0-8171 GCA_050745965.1 Terriglobales bacterium
TGCTCCCGATGCAGCCGGGAGATCAATTCGAAAACCGAATCGGCAGTACGACCGTCCAGGTCTCCCGTCGGTTCGTCCGCCAGTAACAACTTCGGCTGGGTAATCAGCGCTCTGGCCAGTGCCACCCGCTGCTGCTCGCCGCCGGAAAGTTCTCCGGAACGGTGATGTGATCGCTCCGCCAATCCCACTTCCCGAAGCCACCGCAAAGCTTCTGGTTCTACTTCCCGCCAGTTTCGCCCCCGGAGTAACAAAGGCATCGCAACGTTCTCGAGCGCGGTAAATTCCGGCAGAAGATAATGAAATTGCCAGACGAAACCGATTTCGCGGTTACGAAAATCGGCGGCGTCATTTTCCGAGAGCATATTCAATCGCAAGTTCGCGAAGTATACGTCGCCGGAAGAAGCCCTATCAAGAGCGCCGAGGATATGCAGCAAGGTACTCTTGCCGGCTCCAGACTCCCCGACAATTGCGAGCATTTCCCCTTGCGCAACCTGAAACGACAGATTTTCAAAGAGCACAAGCTGCGCCGCCGCAGTCGAAAAAACTTTCTTCAGGCTATCAGCTCGCAGCATCACCTGTGCATTAGATGCAATAGGACTGCTCCTCGTCTCAAGAAACATGCCCACGTGTGGACGTCTGCCTTTGCGAGAATATTCACGACAATGAAAAAAGCCGCCTTTCAAGGCGGCTTTTTTCGCAACCCATGAATCCTCTTACGACGGCACGCCGATGCCGTGGCCCGGCTGCGGCATCGCTGCGGCGGTCGTCGCCGCTGCGGCTTCATTCAGTATTCGATGATGAATGGTGAACAGCGCCAACTCCAGCCGATCCGAGACGCCGATCTTGTCGTATACGTTGCGAAGATAATTCTTGATCACCTGTTCCGTTGTTCCCAGCTGCGTGGCAATCTCTTTATTCTTATATCCCTGGACGATCAGCGCAACGATGCGCAATTCTTTTGCCGTGAGGCGGTCGCGCACCCGCAATCCGACCATATCGTTCTCGGTCAGCTCGCTTGGCACTGCGATGTCCTGCACCCAGTTTTCGCCGCGAGCTACTTTGCGGACGCAATCCACCAGCGCGGCGCTGGTCACATTGCGATAGACAACCCCGTTCGACCCCGCGCCCATATAGCGCTGGGCGCTCTCGCCGGTGTCGGCCAGCACCACCACGCGAGTTTTCGCCTTGGTCGCTGCTGCGATAATGCCAGCGAAGTCCGAGTGGAATCCGCCCGCGACAATTAGCACGGCGGCGCGGAACTTATCCAGCGCCATGAACATCTGTTCCTGCGTTTGCGCCTGCGCTACGATGCGCATTTCGTCTTCAACCGCCAGCACTTTGGCAATCCCCGCGCGGAAGATTGCCTGGTTATCGGCCAGAATTAGTTTGAGCATCGCTTCAACACCTCAAGTGTAAATCCCCCACCCTTTCGCAAACAACGCGAACGGGATGGGGCACCCACGTTACTCGTGACGAACGAAATCATAAGTATCAATCACACAGGCCACGCCTCGGGCTTCAGAGTTTTTCCCTCCGCTAGCGGGCTCGTCAGTTCGCACCACGCGACCGCGGCATTGCACCATCACCGGCTCTTTGGCGCCAGTGACTTCGGGCGGCAGTGAAATCTCAAACTCAACGTTCGATCCGACTTCAAGATTCGCATCGGCCCGAATGTAAACCCCAGCCGCGCTGAGATTGCCGGTCACGCCCGCATGATCTCCGCCCTCTTCCGCCCGGTGAATCTTGATTGGTAGTTCTAAAGGGAACCTTTTTCCCGTCCGTGCTTCGGACACAAGACCTCCTCGTTCCTGACCATTCTTGTCCGCAAATGCCAGGTCCGCGATATATTTCTCCTGGTAAGTCCGATGAAATCGCTTAGGGGCGGTTATATCATGGAAAGCCTGTCCGTTAAAAGCCTGTTAATTCGGCGACTTAGGTAGGAAGTAGGTTCCGGCGATAGGACGCAACTGAGATTCGGGGAAACTGAAACTGGGAGCTCCTTTAATATTAACCGTTCTCTGTGGGCCGAAATCCAGACCCGAACTTACCAGGGAGGAACCAGTGGCAGGTAAAGGCTTCAGCAATATGCGCGTGCTCTCACTCGAGAGCCGGCGGTCGAAAGAAATCGCCCAATTAATCATAAATAATGGAGGCCAGCCTACGGTCGCGCCGTCTACGCGGGAGGTTCCCGCTTCAAACGCCGAAGAACTGAAGTTTGCCGCGAGTTTGTTGCAAGATCAGTTTGCAGCGGTGATTTTCATGACAGGGGTCGGAACACGGGCGCTCGTACAGGCAGTGGAACCCGTCTGCTCTCGTGCGCAATTCATCGCCGCCCTCAGCCGCACAAATGTGGTGGCTCGCGGCCCAAAACCCATCGCCGCACTGCGGGAATTGGGGATTCAGGTGACCTTAGCTGCTCCTGAGCCAAGTACATGGCGAGAGATTTTGCAGGTCCTGGATCAAAATGCCGGCGAGGTTCCCGTCAAAGGTAAAAGAATCGCGGTTCAAGAGCACGGTGTACCGAGCCCGGAACTTTATGCCGGACTCCGTGAGCGAGGAGCGGACGTCATTCCGGTGCACGTTTATCAGTGGGCATTGCCCCAAGATACGGCTCCCCTGAGAGAAGCAATTTCCGCACTTGTTCGAAAGGAGATTGACGTGGCGATATTCACCTCGTCAATACAGCTCGTTCATCTTCTTAGAATCGCGGAAGAGATGAATCAGCGTGAGGCGATCGTTCCCGCCTTGAATCGCGCTGTCATTGCTTCGATAGGTCCGGTGACCTCAGAGACGCTACGCGAACACGGAATTACGGTTGACTTGGAGCCGACGCATCCAAAAATGGGAATCCTCGTAAAAGAGGCTGCCGAGCAAAGTGCCGGATTATTGGCACGAAAAAAATCTTAACGGTGTGGCAAGATCACTATCTCGCCCGCGCCAGCACCAGCGTCACATCATCCGGCTGCTCGTGATCGCCGATCCAGTCGTCCACTGAAGCGGTAACAATTTCGGTGATCCGGTCAAGCGGCAGATCCCGGTTCTCCTGTACCAGATCAATCAAACGGTCTTCGCCGAATTCGCCAAACTCATTTTCCGGCTCGGTGATTCCGTCGCTGTAGGCGATAAAGATATCTCCGCGCCGAAGCTGGGCGGACCCTTCGTCGTAGTCCACGTGCTCGAACATTCCGACAACCGTACCGCCCCGGTCTAATTTTCGTATGGAACCCTGCTCACCAAGAATAATTGGGGGAAGATGACCTCCATTGCTGTACGTCAACCTTTTTTCCTGGCATTCGTAAATTGCCAGAAACAACGTCGCATATTTTTCCATCGGCGTGCTTTGGTAAAGCTGATGATTGAGCAGCGTGAGCAGCGTGGCCGGAGAAACTTCCGCTCCCTCCAAGCTCGACCCCAGACTCATGCCCGATCCCCGTCCTCCGACCGTGACTGGTTCCCGCAGCAGTGGAATGCCTTCAAGGCTGTAAGCTCGCACCGCCGAATGGATGGTCGCCATCAAAAGCGCCGCCGAGATTCCCTTTCCACTAATGTCGCCCATGGCAAGCAGAAGCCTGTCCGAATCAAGTTTCAGGAAATCGTAATAGTCTCCGCTGACCGTTCGCGCAGGCCGGCAAAACCCATGAACCTCGAGAGAAGGCATTTGCGCAATCTGCCGCGGGAAGAGCTGGGCCTGAACTTCCTGGGCGATCACCAGTTCATTTTCCAGCCGCTGTTTTTCCTTTTGCTCTCGAATTAACTGCTCTAACGACGTAGTCATCGAATTGAAGGAATTCGCCAGAGCCGCCAGCTGATCGTTCGACCTCACCGGTATTCGATGGCTGAAATCACCGCGATTGATAAATTGTGTTGCCTTGTAAAGTTGCGCCACGGCTCCTGTGACCGAACGCGTGAGCCGGTAGCTGATGAGCAACGCGGCCAGTTCAAGCAAAGCAAACACCACCGCAACAATCAGCAGGCTATATTCGATTGCCGGTGCGAACTCCCCCAAAGCCCCGAACAGACTGGCATAAAGCGTTGAGAGCCGCGTTTGCACGCTAATTGCCGCCGGGTTATTGTCCTCGCCGGTTTCCCAATCCACCACACGGATGGCGGTCGCGAAGCTCACCTGCTTATCAAGCAAGCGGGTCGCAGGAGGAACACTCCCCGTCGTAAGCGTCGGGAGCAGGTTCTTCCCCGTATCGAGTTCGTAGTTGTTCGCGACCTTCCGAAGAGTGAACCCCGAGGCATATAACGTTATTTCACCCAGATCTGCCGACAACCCCTGCAAGAGTCCGCGGTCCAATGGTTCACTGGTGAGGACAATCAAATTTCCACGGCTGGACGAAATGGCTTCCGCGGCACGCAACGATAGCTTGTCATGATGCCTCACCACTCCCAAAAATCCGCCATTCAGGTATGCCGGCAGCGGTGTTGGATTGGAAGGAGTTCCTCTGGGTGAATTACTGAGAATCAGTTTGCCATTTAGCCACACATAAACGTGGCGTCCTGACCATGAGCCGTGCGTTTGCCTCAAACTTTCGAGCGCCGACGTTTCGGGCGCAGCTCCTTCCGCAATTTGCGCCTCCAGTTCGTGCGCAATCGCTGAGTTGGCGGCCTCGAGGCCACGCAGTTCGGAATTCAACTTTGCGGTAACAATAAATGTGGCGAACTGTCCCGCGAACAAATAGAGACACCCCGCCGTCAGTACAGCCAGCAACACCACCGGGATCACGCCGATAAATACATAAGTAACGATGAGCCGGTTGCGAAGCCGCCATAGCATTTTGCCCTTCGCCCAACGGAAACCTAGAAATCCAAACAGGGCAATCACCACGATGCTGAGAAAGGTCACCCAGCCTCCCAGACTTGCTCCATAGGAAGAATGAAATCGCGCAAGAATCCTTTGCAGGGCAAAAAGAAACATCGCCAAACCCAGCAGGTACCAGGCGATTTGCGCAAGCCTGCTTTTAGGCAGCAGGCCTGCCTCGCTCATGCGGAGGCGGTAATAGCGGTAGGTGGGAAACATGGTCCAGGATAGCTAGGTTGCATTATATGGATGCCGCGCGTGGACCAGGATATTCAAATGCAGCCGTTCAAATCTCTGGATAGAAATCGAAAAATGCGTCCAGGCTGTTTTTCAGTTGCTTCTCGATTTCTTTCTTGCTGCCCTCGAGCACATGCATGGTAACGTGTGCCTCGTTGCCATTCTTCAACTTGAGCGTCGCATCGCCGACCTCGGCGACCTCTTCCGAGGGTAATAGACGTAATCCGTAAACCAATGTCAGATTTGCCATACTCTAAGTGTAAAGGCTGCCAAGCTTCACTCGCCGGGACAGCCGAGGTCGGCCGTGCCCACGTGAGCATTGTCTGCTCTCCTCACCTCACTCCGCAATAAACGGCTTCCACTTCTCCGGACTCGGCGCCTTCGTCACCAAACTCACAATAACCAATGCCAGGACCGACACCACCAGAGCCGGGAAAATCGCATCTCTCTCTGCCCATGCCGGAGGCAGAAAATGTTTGCCGCCATAATTCCAAGCGATCGTCACCGCCGTTCCCACCGCGATGGACGAAACCGCTCCCGCCGCGTTTGCACGCTTCCAGAAGAATGCTGCCATTACCACCGGAGTAATCGCCGCCGAATAAATCGTGTAAGCGTACAGCGCCATTGCCAGCACCGACGTCCAATACGCACCTTGCGCCAATGCGAACAACCCAAGCAGCAACACCATGGTCCGCGACAGCAACAGAATCCTCGACTGCGACGCATCTTTATTAATGAAACGTATGTAAACGTCATTAATAAGATTCGTAGCCGGAGAAAATAGATAATTATTCGCCGTGGAAATCACCTTCGCGAAAATGGATCCCATCAGCAGCGCGCCCATCAACGCGGGCATTCCGTGGCGCGCCACAAACGGAATCATCTCGCGAGGCTTGTCCGCCACTTCGGGATTGGTTCCAAACATCGCCGTTCCAATCACTGCAACTGCAATAATCACCGTTTCCAGAAATACCGTTCCCACAATCCATCCCGCGACCGCGATTTTTGCGTCTTTCGCCGATTTCGCCGAAAAGAATTTCTGATACATACTCTGGTTCCCCAACATGAGCAGGAACGTCGGAACAAAGAATTCCATCGCTCGCGTGAATGTGAGGTGACCCAATACCTGGAACCGGTCTGGCGGCAGCGCGGCATGGAGTCCTGCCCATCCGCCGGCTTCATGGAATAACATTGGCGTCGCGACGATCATGGTTCCCGTCACCAGCACTCCAATAAACAAGTCGAGATAGGCCACCGATGACATTCCCGCCATCGCCGTGAATACGATCACGAATCCCGCGACGATGTACATGCCCAAAGTGTTGTCCACACCTGTTGCGAGATGAAGAATATCTCCACCGCCCTTGAGCTGGTAGGAAGTAATCGCCGTATAAGCGAAAAGAATCGCGATGGTTCCTAGCACACGCGCGGTCGCGTTATAGCGGGTCTCCAGCAGATCAGGCAACGTGTACTTCGCAAAATTTCGGGCACGGGGAGCAACAAAGTAAATAATGAGGAGTCCAGCCCAGCCGCCCGCAGGCTGCCACAGCGCCGCGAATCCATTCTTAAAGGCATTCTCAGCGCCCGCAAACAAACTCCCCGCTCCGATCCATGAGCAGAGCAGTGTTGCAATCAGGACGTACGAAGGCAGGCTTCGGCCGGCGACAAAAAAGTCTGCTTTGTTTTTTACCCGGCGGCTGCGAAATATGCTGACCCCAAGCAGAACCGCAACGATGACGATCAACACAACTAAGTAGAGGTTCAAAATTGGCGATCCTCAGTATTTTGATCTCGCGTGTACCGTATCTGCACTAATAGAATTACCATCGCTGATGAACCTGTGGACGAATCTTCGTATCATAAATTCGCCGCACCGCGTCCATGACATCAGGTTGAAGCGCCGGCAAATTGGAAGCTCTGCAATTGTCCTCAACTTGCTCGGGCCGCTTCCCGCCGGGGATTGCACAGCTAACCGCGTCAAACATCAGAATCCAACGCAACGCAAACTGGCTCATTGAAACGCTGCCGGGCAATATATCCCGAATCCCCTCGACGGCTTTGAGGCCGGTATCATAATCCACACCCGAAAATGTTTCTCCCACGTCGAAGGCTTCTCCATGCCGGTTGAAGTTGCGGTGATCATCGGCGGCAAACCTTGATTCAGGTCGGAATTTCCCTGTCAGCAGCCCACTGGCGAGCGGCACTCGCGCCAGAATGCCCACCTGTTTCTGCTGTGCCAGTGGAAAGAAAAGCTCGGCGGGCCGTTGCCGGAAGCAATTGAAAATAATCTGAACTGTCTGCACGTTGGGAAACTCAATGGCCTTCAGTCCTTCCTCGACTTTTTCGACGCTGACGCCGTAAAAACGAATTTTGCCTGCGCTTACCAGATCATCGAGGATGCCGAAAACTCCAGGCCGGTAGTAAACCTCAGTTGGCGGACAATGGAGTTGAACCAGATCAAGGCTTTCGGTCGAGAGATTTCGCAGACTGTCTTCAATCCATGACGTAAGATTTTTTCGGCTGTAGCCTTCCACGGTCTGCGACGGCAGACGCCGGCCGGCTTTGGTGGCGACAATAATTTCATCTTTGCGGCCTTTCTTTACCTCCGCGATCAAACGTTCACTGCGGCCGCCGCCGTACACGTCAGCGGTGTCCAGAAAATTGACCCCGCAATCAATTGCTTTGTTGAGTGCGCCCAGAGCCTCCGCATCGGAAACCTTGCCCCACGAGCCCCCAATAGCCCATGCGCCGAAACTGATTTCGGAAACCTTCCAGCCCGTACGCCCGAGTTGACGGTATTTCATGGCAGGTTCTCTAAACGGTTCACACACGAGGATGCTCCTCAAGGACCGCACTGACCTCAGCGGCTACAAGCCGATGTTGGGAAATGCGTGAGTTAGCGCAGCGGTGAACCGCTACGCCACCCAAAAACACACACCGTCGAGTTTTCCCGCAACCTGTTCAACTTGCCGTATAACATCTCACGTTCGCTACGTCATCACAGAAGCGGTGCCGCCGGTCACTTCCCCAAAAACTCCGCGACCGCCTCATTGATTTTCGCGTTGTCGCAATCTGCCACCAAGTGTCCGCAATCCGAATCAAGCTCAATCAGCGGCGCATGAATCAGTCC
>JBOGLB010000296.1:0-3308 GCA_050745965.1 Terriglobales bacterium
CCCTCACCCGGTACATCGGAGTGCCGGACTTTAGGTCATAAATTCCCGCTTTGATGCCACGGTCAAAAAAAACGACTTTTCTAGTTAGAGCGAGCAACAGCGATAACGCATGATCGGAGACCTCTTCAACACAATAGTGAGGCACGTTAGCCACGACAATCCCCAGTTCAGTAGCGTGCTGGACATCAATATTATCGAGGCCCACGCCGTAACGAACGATGGCCCGGCATTTAGGTGCATTCGAAATCACTTTGCGAGTAACGTTTTTCCAATTGGTGAAAATCCCATCGGCTTCGACTGCCAGCTGGATCAACTCATCTTCGTCACCGGTCTCCGCGGCAACAATACTCGCTGAAAGTGGAGTGAGCATCTGACGCTCGATTTCCAAGTCTTTCCAAGCATAGTCTGTAACTAAGATTTTCATAATTCACTCTTAACCATGACGAATTTCATTCAGCGAGAACCGATTCCATCACTCCTTAGTTTCAGAACTCACGTCTGTCCTACAAAGTAGTGGGTGCCACAGTCCATGACTGGCCAATTTCCTCCAATGAACGACCCTTCGTCTCTGGCACTAATCGCCAGCAAAATACGAACGTACCGATACAAACTATCGCGAACACCCAAAAGGCGGCGGCCGCCGATCCGAAGTACTTCTCCGAGTACTCCGTCATGACCGGGAACAATAGATTGGCTCCAAATGAAGCGACCCAAAGCGCGGTTGACGCTACTGCCATTCCCTTGCCACGCATGTGATTTGGGAATATCTCGGACATGATCAGCCAGGTCACGGGGGCGATGCTCATGCTGTAGGCCGCTACGGCGAACATTAGCACGCACGGCACAAGCACTCCGGTAATGTGGAGCTCAAAAAATATTCCCATCACGATGAGTCCGACTGCCATGCCCAGGGTTCCGAACAGCAACAAAGGCCTGCGGCCCGCGCGGTCAACCAACCAAATTGCCACCAGAGTACAAAGCAGATTCCAGCAACCCACAATCATCGTGATTCGAATAGCCTCGGATGCTTTGGGAAAGCCGGCTTGCTGCATGATCATTGGTGCATAGAAGATCAGGACCGTAACTCCGTCCAACTGCTGAAGCAAAGCCAAACCGACTGCGATGAGCAGCGCGATTCGAATTCCAGGCTTGAGAAGGTCTTTCAGCTTGCAGCTCTTTTCGACGAGGGATTGGCGGATGGCCGCCATTTCTGACTTAGCATTGTCGGGACCGCCGACTCGATTCAGAACATCGAATGCCTCCCGCTCCCGCTGCTTTTGCATCAACCAGCGCGGGCTCTCAGGAACAAATAGCAGGGCGACGATAAAGAGAACGACGGGGACGGCGGTGGACCCAAACATTGCACGCCAGTTTCCGGAGAAGGATAGAAAGTAAGCCACCAGATACGAGGCGAGGGCTCCCACAACATTGGCGAGTTGATTGACCAACACGAGCTGTCCCCGAATCGCTGCCGGGGAAATCTCAGCGATGTACATAGGTGAAACAATGCACGCCGCCCCCACGCCAAACCCACCGAGAATACGAAAAGCATTGAATTCGGTGATGTTGCTCGGGAAAGCAGTTCCCAGTGCCGAGACTCCAAACAGCCCTGCGGCCCATAGGAGAGTCTTCTTGCGTCCGAGCCGATCGCTCAGCCATCACCCGAACGACGGACTGAAGAAGCATGCGATCATCGCACTCGTCATCGCGAAACCGACTGCCAAGGGAGCAAGGTGAAAATCTCGCTTGAGGAAAATGATTCCGCCCGACATGATCACGATGTCATACGTAAGCAGGAACCCGCCTACTGCGGCGACCATGGAGATGAGGTGAACGTAGAGCTTGCTCACCTGATCCGGTGAGCCGGGTGAAGTGGTGATCGTTTTCAAATATGGCGGCCTTAATTGGGTCTTCGTGCGCGAGCACGCCCAGGAAAAATCTTCACGATGTATACAGTATGCTAGGGGGATTCGGGGTTTGACTCCATGCATCCCGCCAACTGCGCTTGATATTGGCCAGGATCGCAGCAGAAGATTCCCCCGGCTGAGGTTTTACCTCGAAACCGACGGCCGGTCTCCGGCCAGGGGCCGCACCTTCCGTCAGGTATCCCACTTCGAACAGGGCCTGGATAAAGGCAGCGAGCTCTGGGACGTCATTCTCGCTGCCGGGAAAACCGAACCGGGGATGAAGGTCGCCATGACACGCTCGGCCAGCTACTTTCACGCAGTTTCCAGCATGCACGTGCACAAGGTAGTTCTTCAAAATGTTGAGCGCTGCGACTGGCTGTTCGTTGAGCAAGACCATGTGCCCCATGTCATAGAGCAAACCGAAATCCGCAAAATCCTTGCGCAGTTCCGCAGCCAGCATCGCTGCCTCCTCTGCGGGGCCTATCAGTGCTTTTTTATCAACCTCCCGGTCAAAGGTTTCAAGCACGACGCTTAGCTGGCGCTCGCGTGCTCTCTCGCAGAGGCACTGAAGAGACTCTATTAGTGCCTTAATAGCATCGCTTCTCTTGGCAAAGCCGGGGTCGGGTCCGGACAGCAGCACAAATCTCTGTGCGCCGAGATCGACAGCTTGATCTAGGAAGGGTGAGACGGATGCACATGCTTTGCCTCGTTCAATCGAATCCAAGTGGTTGAGGTTTAGCTTGTCGCCCAGAATGATAGGATGAACTCCAAAGTCCACTTGGCAGTGAGTTTGCTCAATCAGCCGTGCAACTTCCCTTCGCGTGGTGGGATTATTGATGCTGCTGACCTCGATGGCCGAGAAAAATTCATCCATCACTACCCTTTCCACGGTTTCGAGGATCGGTCCATCTCCTGAAGCACATTCTGGGAATGCGAGGAAATGCACAAGACTCAAACCGCAGTAAGAGTTCCAAGATGTATTCATAGTGGTCCGATAGAGCTACCGAATACAGTATACATAGGCCGGAGATAGCTCACAACACGGCACTTTCACGAATTCTGCGGGCGCACGCTCGCCCTTTCGATATTCGAATTTGTCCGCGTGTTGCTATCAAGATGCCTCCGCAAAACATCCCTATGATTCAACTTCATAAGAAACTGCATTGGCGACCTGATCCTTAATACCGGTACGGATGCGCTTCGCATTTCGTCGTGAACAGGTCCTCGCCAACAATCTGGGGCTTTTTGCCCGATGCATCCATAACTTGACGCCAATCGCTTCCAGTGAACTGTTTTGACCTCGCCGGCAGGAGTCCCATAGAATTTGGGCCGCCGCAAATAGCGTTTTCCTCGTGTGATACGAGGGGCTTGCGTACGGGAAAGAAATGTAGACTTCCTGGC
>JBOGLB010000297.1:0-2860 GCA_050745965.1 Terriglobales bacterium
AACCAGTGTGGTTGGTGATAACACCGACTGCGCGTGGGGAAGACGGGTTGGATCCCCGGATCTCCCGGAAACCATCCTGTTCGAGCACGTCGATCCCGTTCATCACGATTCCATTGTTTGGGGCTGGTCCATGCGCAGCAATTTGTGGCCGGCAGGGACCATCTCCGGAGGCTGCGCTGTTCGATACTTGGGGCTGCGATCTGGCGGATATAAGCAGGACAACAATGAAGGTCGCGAAAAGAACGATTCTGGAACTCACACGGGAATTGTAGCAATTACGTCGGGGGCCAGCGAACGATTCAGTTGCGATTCGCCAAGGAGGCGTGCAACTGCGCGAATAAAAAACCCATCGTGAATAGGGTTAGCCCATGACGGCGCCTGTTTCTGTCAGTTGTTCAAAACAGACCAAATCACTCACTCAGACAAATGAGTGGGAGTTCGTATGTGATGGGTGAGCATGGCCACCCTGCCGTTTCCTATGCGAATGGGGAAGTAGTCTGGATGAGCGACTTTATTCGTATCTCAGACTCTCGACGGGATCGAGTTTTGCGGCGCGAGTCGCGGGGACTGTCCCGAACAGTATGCCCACGAGAGACGAGACTACGATGGCGACTATGGCGGATAATCCCGAGATTGGAATGCGGTACTGAGTCAGAAACCGCACGGAATAGGGAATGGCCAAGCCGATTACCACGCCGATCAATCCTCCGCCAACGGAGATGAAGATGGCTTCAGACAAGAACTGAAGAAGAATCTCGCGCTGGGTCGCGCCCAAGGCTTTGCGGATCCCGATTTCGCGGATTCGGGCGCTTACGGTGGCGAGCATGATATTCATGATGCCGATACCGCTGACGAGAAGCACGATGGCGGCGACGGCTAATAAAACCATAGTCAGGGCATCGGCTGTTTTTTCGGCGACGGATACGAGCTGGGTGAGGTTGGTTACGTTATAAACGGATTCCGCGCGATGACGGCTTCTTATTACGTGCCGGATTTGATCGGTGGCGGGTCCGACCATTGAGGGATCGGCCATCGAAAAATAAATCTGCTTCACGGTGGGAGTGTCGGTGAAATAGCGCGCTACCGTGTAAGGAATGACCATTGTATTGTCGGTCACTTCGGATTGTCCGAAAGTGTTGACGCGCTCTTTGAAGGTGCCAATCACGGTAAATGGGAGACCGGTCAGCCGAATCATTTTGCCGATGGCGTTCTGCGACGATCCGTAAATTTCATTGGCCATAATTTCAGTAATCACGGCGACCTTGTTGTGGGCCTGTTCATCTTCGGAATCGAAAAATCTGCCGGTAATCACGACCAGATTGCGCACGGTGAGATAGTCGGGATAGACGCCGAGAATTTGGACGTCGCGTTCTTTTCCATTCCCGATGGGGATACGATCGCCAAGAGGCACGACGGGCGAAGCGGCTACAATGCCCGGAACATCTCTTACCGCGGCGTTCATGTCGTCGAGGGTTAGCGGGTCAGGCGCGGAGTTGGTGATGGGCTGGCCGCCTCCCTGATATTCGGCGTAAATGAGATTGGCGCCGATGGATTGAATTTGACTTAGAACGTACTGCTTTCCTGTCATGCCGATGGTGACAACGAGAATGAGGGAGGCGGTGCCGATGACCATCCCCAGCCCGGTGAGCGCGAAACGGACTTTGTTGCTGCAAAAAGTATCGTAGGCGAAGCTGAAGATTTCGCTGAAGACGAAGGTCGGCTTGGGGCAGGATGTGGCCGGAGCAGTTGTGGTCGGGGCCATGTGAAATTAGATGCTACGCGGTGTGGAGAGGAGCCGCAATCCGAGAAGCGATACGGGGGCTTGTTGAAAGCCTCTTTCTGTGCAAAGGATACACGTGTGCACGAGCTTCTTCGCGGGCGAGGGCGCCCGCGCCACACAGGCAATGATTCCTTTACAGGCAAGAAAGAAGGACAGCCCGGAGCCCCCCAAAGCTGTCCTGAACCCTCCCGGTTAGAAGGGTGTGTTACTGGAATGAGCTTACCCGCGGGGTGTTGCAGTATTGTTGCGCAAAGGTAAATGTTTGGTGAATTCTGGAGGCGAGTGGAATCAGTTGTCAGTTCTATGTTCTCAGCGTCATCCGCTGTAGGGTAAACGTGCTTCAGGTGATATTCTTTTGCGTTTCTTGAAACCTGGTAATTAGCTTAGGAGGATGATGGCTCGAAGCGTTGAGCAGTCACGGAAGCTTCAGAAGCGAGCGGAGGAGATGATTCCGGGAGGAGTCAGTTCGCCGGTGCGGGCATTTGGATCAGTGGGCGGCGACCAGCGGTTCATTGCACGAGGCAAAGGCTCGCATGTGTGGGATGTGGATGGGAACGAATATGTTGACTATCTGGGATCATGGGGACCGATGATTCTTGGGCATGCGCCGCAAAGGGTGGTGGAAGCCATTATCGCAGCCGCGCGAAATGGGACGAGCTTTGGAGCGTCCATTGCACAAGAGGCTGATCTGGCTGAGATGGTGATTGCGGCGTTTCCTCACGTCGAGAAGGTTCGGTTTGTGAACTCGGGCACCGAGGCGACGATGTCGGCAATTCGCCTGGCGCGCGCTTATACCAAGCGCAAATACATTGTGAAGTTTGAAGGCTGCTATCACGGGCATGTGGATGCCTTGCTGGTAAAGGCAGGGTCGGGGATGGCTACTTTGGGGATTCCGGGATCGGCGGGGGTTCCGCAGGAATTCACGCAATTTACTTTGGCGCTTCCATTTAATGACGGCGAAGCTCTGGAGCATGCGTTCAATAAGTTCAAACATCAGATTGCGTGCGTGATTGTCGAGCCCGTGGTGGGGAATATGGGTTGCGTGCCTGCTACCGGAGATTATCTGGCTTCACTGCGCGC
>JBOGLB010000298.1:0-3097 GCA_050745965.1 Terriglobales bacterium
CGATTAGGCGTTAGCCCCGCAGCACTTCTTGTACTTCTTGCCGGAGCCGCATGGGCATGCATCGTTCCTGCCAATTTTAGCGGAGCCGCGCACCACTTGCTGCACGGTCTGTTGCTCGCCAGACCCTGCCATACGGGCGCTCTCGAGCTCGCGGCGTTTCTTACGCTGGAAATTTTCTTCAATCTCATCTACCGAAGTTGCGACCGAGCGCGGCGGACGATGTCCGTTACCCGCTCCTCCAAGCCGCAATGCCGGAATGCCAGGTTCAGGGCCGTTCGGATCGCCCTCGATTGGAGGCGCACCATCCGCAGGACGCTCCAGAATCTGCATCAGGTAAAGGTAGCGAACCGCGTCTTCCTGGAAGCGTTGCATCATCGCTTCAAACATGTCGAACGATTCGCGCTTGTATTCGATCAATGGATCGTGCTGCCCGTAGCCGCGAAGGCCGATGCCCTCTTTCAAGTGGTCCATGGCCAGGAGATGATCTTTCCACTGAGAGTCGAGCACGCTCAGCATGATCATGCGTTCGTGATATCGCATGGCATCTGAGCCGATCAAATGTTCTTTCGCGTCGTACCGGGCTTTCAATTTGTCGAAAATGGCGTCGCCAAGTTCCTGGCGATTTAAGGTTTCAGGAGTGATGCCCTCGGCGAGGATGTCCACGCCGAAACGGGTAAAGATCGCGTCTTTCAAGCCCTTGATGTCCCAGTTTGCGGGATGAACCTTGACTGCGCAGAATTCGTCCATCAAGGCGCTAAGGATGCCGGAAACATAATCCTCAAGAATAAGATCTTTCTGGTCGAGGCCCTCGAGCAACTGGCGGCGCAGCCCATACACAGCCTCACGCTGCTTATTCATTACGTCGTCATACTCGAGCAAATGTTTGCGGGCCTCGAAATGTTGGGCTTCGACCGCTTTTTGGGCAGCCTCAATCCGCCGGGAAATCAGTTTTGATTCGATCGGAATTCCCTCTTCCATCCCCAGCCGCTGAAGAAGCTTGGAGACCCATTCCTTGGCGAAGATCCGCATCAGATCGTCTTCGAGGGAAAGATAGAAGCGCGACGATCCGGGATCGCACTGCCGTCCCGCGCGCCCACGAAGCTGGTTGTCTATCCGGCGGGATTCGTGTCGCTCAGTACCGAAGATATGCAGGCCGCCTGCGGCAATTACCTCGTCGTGCTCTTTGTCGGTCTCGATCTTGTAACGCTCGAAGGCCTCGTTCCACTGCGCGGTGGGCACTACATATTCATTGCCCGCGTAGTACCAAACAGTGCTCTTGGTTTCATCCACATCAATCTGAATTTTGCCTTGCGCGGCCCTGAGCGGTTGCGCGACTCCCTTCTTCACGCAGTCTTGTTTCGCCATGAATTCGGGATTGCCGCCAAGCAGAATATCCGTCCCGCGGCCTGCCATATTCGTGGCGATCGTAACCATGTCTTTGCGGCCTGCCTGGGCAACGATTTCCGCTTCCCGCTCGTGGTACTTGGCGTTCAGCACCACATGTTTGATTCCCTTTTTCTTGAGCAGTTCAGAAAGCCGTTCCGATTTCTCGATGGAAGTCGTGCCTACGAGCACCGGTTGGCCGCTATCATGCAATTTCTGAATCTCGTCCGACGCGGCGTAATACTTCTCCTTCTCCATTCGATAGACAACGTCGGGATTTTCCTGGCGGCGCAGCGGCTTGTTGGGAGGAATGACCATCACCTCGAGCCGATAAATACTTTCGAACTCCGACGCTTCAGTCTCGGCGGTTCCAGTCATGCCGGCGAGCTTTTTATACATGCGGAAATAATTCTGAAAGGTGATAGTGGCGAGAGTCTGATTTTCCCGCTCGATCTTGACGCCTTCCTTGGCTTCGACCGATTGATGCAAGCCGTCGGACCAGCGGCGCCCCGGCATGAGTCGGCCGGTGAATTCGTCCACGATGATGACTTCGCCCTCTTTTACGACGTATTCCACATCGCGGTGATACAGAGCGTGCGCCTTGATCGCCGTCTCGACGTGATGCTTGAGGTCCCAGTTTTCCGGATCGGCTATATTGCCGATACCAAGCATCTCTTCGACTTTTTCCCATCCTTCGTCGGTGACAGTTATGCCGCGGTGTTTTTCATCCACCACAAAATCGCCGGTAAGCTGGGAAGGCTCTCCGGGAGCGACATCGAGTTCCTCCCCCTTTTCAAGCTTGGGGATGATGCGATTCACCCGCGCGTATTTATCGGTGGATTCTTCGCTGGCTCCGGAAATGATCAGCGGCGTGCGAGCTTCATCAATCAGGATGGAGTCAACCTCGTCAACAATGGAGAAATTATGAGCACGCTGCACACAATCGTGCAGATCGAATTTCATGTTGTCGCGCAGATAGTCGAAACCAAACTCATTATTAGTTCCGTAGGTCACATCGGATGCATAGGCATCCTTTCGCTGCTGATCGTCAAGGTCATGCACAATGACGCCGACGGTGAGCCCCAGGAAACGATAAAGCTTGCCCATCCACTCGGAGTCGCGTTTGGCGAGATAGTCGTTGACGGTGATTACGTGCACGCCACGTCCGCTCAACGCATTCAGATACACCGGAAGAGTGGCGACCAGCGTCTTGCCTTCTCCGGTTTTCATTTCGGCGATCTTACCGTGATGCAGAACCATGCCACCGATTAGCTGCACATCGAAGTGACGCATGTTGAGGACGCGACGGCCCGCTTCTCGCACGATCGCAAAAGCCTCTTCCAGTATCTGATCCAGAACTTCATTCACCGCACGGAGGCGTTCCTTATCCAGTTCTTTGCGGCGCTCATGGTCGGCCTCGGGTTCGTCGGCGATTTGAGCGACACGATCTTTTATCTTTTGGCGGAACACATCGGTTTTTGCGCGTAGCTCATCGTCCGTCAGCTTTTGAATCTCGGGCTCGAGCGCATTGATGGCCTGAACTCGCGGCATCAGGCGCTTGATCTCACGTTCGTTCTTGGTGCCGAAAACCTTGCCTATAACTTGATCAATCAATTGGACAATTCCTTCAAGAGCGGGTGCACAACAGCTTTGCTTATGTTAGAAGCCTAGCATATTAGATGCGGGATCAGTAGTTACGTCGCGGGTATCGGAG
>JBOGLB010000299.1:0-2074 GCA_050745965.1 Terriglobales bacterium
AATCGAGGCAGTGAAACCCGGAGACTCTGGCTTCGCGCGCACCGATTTGCGCTTCAGTCATGAATACGTCACACCGATGGCAGCCATTTTCTTCAACCAACTAGTTGGACGAGACGCCCCAGTCAACGATGCTTCCACAGTTCTTTTTTTTCGCGATCACCTGACTTTTTTGGATGAAGTTCTTTCTGAACAAAAGCGGAAAATGGGATTACTCGATCTCGCCACTCAGCTAAAGCTCAAGCAGGAAGAGTTCGCGAAGCAGCGCGGCATCCGCTTGCACGGCGAGCTGACTGATCGCAAAGGTTCCGAAGGCATCTGCCACTCTGTCGTCTTGGAAAGCTACGCATTGCCCGGCCAGTTGATCGTCGGCTCTGATTCGCATACACCACACTCAGGCGCCATCGGTTGCGTAGCTTTCGGAATTGGAACCACCGACGTCTTCAATTCGTGGATCACCAAAGACGTACGTGTACGCGTTCCCGAGTCGGTGAAGGTTGTGATCCGGGGACGCAAGCATCCGAACGTGACCGCCAAAGATTTCATCCTCGCGTTGTTGCGGATGGATTACATCAAAAGCGGCAAAGCTCTGGCCAAAGTAATCGAATATTCCGGAGAGGCGATTGAAGAGCTCAGCGTTGATGAGCGCGCCACCATGACCAACATGGCGGCCGAAATCGGCGGATTCACCGGAATCGTCGCGCCAGATGGTAAGGCAGTCGAATTCTTAATGGAACGTCGAGCCATTGACCGCAAGCAAGCCGAAGCGATGACCGAAGGCCTGTTCAGCGATCCGGGCGCACAATACGCCCATGTCATCGAGATGGATGCCGCGGAAATCACCCCGATGGTCGCAACACCCGGCGATCCGGGCAACGGAAAGTTCATTCGCGAGCTGAATACTCCAGTCCCAATAGAACTCGCCTACGGCGGAACCTGCACCGCAGGCAAGAACGAAGATATGGACATGTACGCGAGCGTTCTTTCCGATGCACTGAAAAGTGGGAAACGAATCGCAAATTCCGTGCAGTTCTACATTCAGTTCGGCTCGCAGGAGACGCGAGACTATTGTGTTCGACGGGGCTATCTCGAGATTTTTAACAAAGCAGGCGCCCACGTGATCGAACCCAGTTGCGGCGCCTGCATCAACGCGGGCCCCGGCGTCACCACTCGCCCCGATCAGGTCGTCATCAGTGCGCAAAACAGAAATTTTCCCGGACGCAGCGGCCCCGGCCAAATGTATCTGGCAAGTCCCTTAACCGTGGCAGCCAGCGCCGTTGCCGGCTACATCGTGGAATACGAACCGATCACCGATCGGGAATTGGTGGATGCATAAGGGAAAATGCTAAAACCTTTTGTCCTTTAAACTCTCAATGCGATGAGCGCATTGATGGTTTAACAGTCTTTCTGGATACTTCAGTCATGTTAGCCTGGAGGTCCGTGGCTATGCCGCTTATGGCCCGCCGGGCATGCGGAGGGGTATCCCGATACCTTTGTTCAGCTCTTCAAAGATCTTTATGCGTATATCGAGGCTGGAGATTTCAACGCGGAACAATCATTCCCCACATTCCAGCCTGGCCATTACGAAGTCAAGCCGAAAGAGTTTGCTGCTGCTCAGGCCGCAGACTTCTACAGAGCTGAACTGGGGCAAGGGGACTCAAATGGAGTGCACCCTTGAGCTGAGACACGAAGCTAGGGTTATCGCCGTTTGCTGAAAAATCACTGTACGGCAGCATTGGTTGTTGAGAATCGTTTCCAGTCGGTGAAGCGGACGCAGGCTCTGCCGCAGGGCAACCTGCCAAGGAATAGCCGACTGGAAACTCATCGCAGCCGATGAGCGACTGGGGGCGACGGTCAACCCTTCGTCAACCACAGCAGCGGCTGGCGGATCGGATTGTTGCGAGTAATTTCTTCGACCTCCGGTTCCGGAGGCAAGCTCCGCCATACTTTGAGATACTCGGGCCGCGACAGGGCCAAGCCGGCAAACAGCAAAGTCGGCTGTCGGATGGGCCAGTACTGGAAATATTCGACGTCAGGCGCATACGGCCACGACGCTTTATTCGCGATGAATGGGAAC
>JBOGLB010000300.1:0-2682 GCA_050745965.1 Terriglobales bacterium
CCCTCAACCAGAACCTCCTGCACCTGTTCCTGCCTCGACGCCTGACCATCCAAGGGCGGAGAATCCGCCTGCAAACGAGCCGCCTCCGAATCAGAATCCCGGGCAAACCGGGAAGCAAGAGGGCCGGGGGGAAGACCCTGAAGCTCCTCCTCCCATGCCCGGCGTCAAGACAGTCCCTGAAGGCGGAGAAACACCGGGGCGACCGAGCGGGCAAGACGAGCTTTACAAATTTGTTGTCACGACCAATGAAGTGATTGAGCCGGTGAGGGTGACGGACGGCTCCGGGGCGCGAATTGACGGGCTTCTGCCAAAGGATTTCTCCATTTACGAAGATGGCAAGAAGCAAACCATGAATTTCTTTACCAGCGATCCGGTAGCATTATCGGCTGCAATCATCATTGATCTGGGATTACCCGACGTGGCTATCCAGCGGGTGAACCAGACGTTCCCCGCATTGGAGAGCGCTTTCAGTCCGTTCGATGAAGTTTCTCTATATACGTATAGTTCGGCGGTATCCCGGCAAACGAGCTTCGGCAGCGCCCGTGCGCAATTGACAGCTATGCTGACCGAACTCAAGAGCGTGCGTGGCAGGAATAACGGCCCTCCCATTCTAAGCGGACCCATGGGTCCGCAAGGCCCCACAATCAATGGCAGAACTATGGATCCCAATGTCCCTGCCGTGATCACTCCTCCGAAGGAATCTCATGTGCTGAATGATGCAATTCTGAGGGCGGGGCTGGATTTGAGCAAGCGCGACAAAACGCGTCGAAAGATTATTTTCATCATCACGGATGGCCGTGAATATCGCAGCAACGCCAGCTACCGGGACGTCCTGAAAGTTTTGCTTTCGCACGGAATCGCGGTTTATGCGGTCGCCGTGGAGAGTTCGGCGATCCCCCTATACAATAAGCTCGAGAAGATACATCTGCCTCGTTTTGGCTACAGCGATATTCTGCCAAAATATTCCAGCGCCACTGCGGGAGAAATTTTTACTGATTTTTCGCGCACTGCGATTGAGGCCAGTTACGCCCGGGCGATGAGCGAAGCCCGAAACGAATACACCATCGGATACGTAACCCGCGCTACGCCCAGCAACGCTTACCGGCAGGTGGAAGTGCGCGTGGCCCTTCCGGACGTGAAGGTGTACGCGCGGGATGGCTACTATCCAACCCCGCCTGCGGCCCGCTAGAGTTATTCTGGAACCAATTGGCTAAGATGAGTAACCACAGTAATCCCGGTAATACCCCTCTCTGTGATATAAAACCAGCAGTGCCAACACAATTTAGCGGCAGGTTCCATTTTGCATGGATGGAATGTTTGCTCGCATGTTCCGAGGGAAGTCTTTGAGTTTCATAAACTTTGCAGCCCGTGAAATAAATTGCAAGATCGTGTACTACGGGGCCGGACTGGGCGGCAAGACCACCAATCTGCAACACATTTATCAGAAGACCGCGGAACAGCAAAAAGGCAAGATGATCTCGCTGGCCACGGAGACGGAACGAACTCTATTTTTCGACTTTCTTCCCTTGGATCTCGGCTCGGTACGCGGCTTCAAGACCCGTATTCATCTTTACACCGTTCCCGGCCAGGTCTTTTATGACGCCAGCCGTAAATTAATTCTTCGCGGAGTAGATGGTCTGGTATTCGTCGCGGACTCACAGCAAGAGCGCATGGACGCCAATGTCGAAGCGCTTGATAATTTAAATGCCAATCTCCAGCAGCATGGCTACGACTTCAACAAGATTCCCTACGTACTTCAGCTCAATAAACGAGATTTGCCGAATATCTTGCCGGTGGAAACTCTCACCAAAGAACTCCGCAAGAAAAATGAGCCGGTGATCGAAGCTGTTGCCTTCCAGGGGAGCGGCGTATTCGAAACGCTGAAGGAGATAGCTCGGCAGGTGTTGACGGAACTAAAGGCCGGGGGCTAGCAATAGCAGAGAAATGCGAACGCGAGTGTCCGCCCCACAAAAAGAAATTACTTGGTATCAGCGGTTGGAGTCGCTCCAAACTCCCTGCGAGCAACCGTTCGCGACGCCCGGGCAACTAACGTCGGGCCTCCAGCAGCGGCGCCAAATCGTTCCGCCATCATTGGCAGCATGGTGCCTTCCGCCTCTTTCACAAAAGTGATAACACCCTCCGCATTCATATCCACTCGAATGAAGTCTCCCAGCCGGACCTGTCCCGTGGCAACCAGATTCGCCAATGGAAACACCAGATTCCGCTCGATCGCGCGTTTCAGGTGACGGGCCCCATACTTGGGATCTGTTCCTTCATTCAGTAAAAAGTTCTTTACATTGGAGGTGCAAGTGAAGACGAACTGATTCGTCGCGGACGATGTAAGAATCCGCTGCTGAACCATTCCCAATTCAATGTCAAGAATCTGTTCGAGATGCTCAGGCCGAAGGGTCTTGAAAACTACAGCCTTGTCGATGCGGTTCATAAATTCCGGCGTGAATTTGCGCCGCGCCGCCTCAACTGCGGTGCGATTGATTTTCTCGTCGAAACTTGAATCCACCAGCATCGGCTTGGGCGCGAAACCCAATCCGCCGTCAACCAGGCTGCTCATCTCGCAGGCGCCGAGGTTCGATGTCATGATAATGATGCATTGCGAAAGGTCTACTCGACGGTTGTCGCCTAAAGTCAAAGTCGCTTTGTCGAGAATACCGAGCAACAGTTGCC
>JBOGLB010000301.1:0-2880 GCA_050745965.1 Terriglobales bacterium
TGGTTCTCGGCCGGATCTAAGCCCCCGACTCTACTTCGTTAGAAATTTGAAGACGGTAATCGTGTGATATTGCTCCCCTGGTTTTAATTCGGTTGAAGGAAATTTTGGATGGTTTGGTGAATCCGGAAAGTGCTGCGTCTCCAGGCAGAAGGCATCATGCTTGTTATAAACTTTGCCCCCCTTGCCGTGGATGGTGCCATCAAGAAAATTGCCGGTATAGAACTGGACGCCAGGCTCGGTGGTCAATACTTCCAGTACGCGTCCGCTGGTGGGATCGTAGGCTTCCGCCGCCAGGTGCAACGAAACCGTTTTCCCCGCGTCCAGAACCCAATTGTGATCGTAGCCTCCCGCTAGCTTGAGTTGCTCGTCATCCTGATTGATGCGCGCGCCGATGGCGGTTGATTTGGTGAAATCGAATGGCGTACCCTTCACGCTGCGCATCTCCCCGGTAGGAATCAGTGTCGAATCCACGGGCGTGAATCGCGACGCGTTAATTTTGAGCTCGGTACCCAGAATGTCCCCCTCACCCTTTCCCGACAAATTGAAATAAGAATGGTTGGTGAGATTGATCACGGTATCTTTGTCGGTGGTTGCGCTGTAATCAATTTTCAATTCATTCGTGCTGGGCAGAGTGAACACTACTTTCACGTGTAAGTTCCCAGGAAATCCTTCTTCTCCATCTTTGCTCAGGTAAGTCAACTGCAACGCTTGTCCAGCGGGCCCTGAAACGTCTTTAGCCGTCCAAACGCGCTGACTGAATCCTTTGATGCCGCCGTGCAGAGTATTCGGGCCATCGTTCAGCGGCAGTTGATAGGTCTTCCCGTCCAGCGTGAATTTTCCTTTCGCTATGCGATTGCCGTATCTTCCAATCGTCGCCCCGAAATAAGCTTTTCCACCCTGATAACCCGAGACGTCGTCATAGCCCAGAACAACGTCGGCAATGTTGCCATTCTTATCGGGGACTTTGATGGAGACAATTGTGCCTCCAAAATTGGTGATGGCGACCTGCATCCCCTTAGCATTCGTGAGCGTGTACAGATCCATCTGCTGACCATCATCTGTCTTCCCAAAAGCTTGCTTTTGCATAGTTGATTTCTTTCCTTCACTCCAACCGTTCACAGTTAATAGCGAAACCAGCAGAATGGCAACTACTCCCGCGCTCAACTTCATTTTCGCCTCCGCGATGCGTTTCTAGCGATTAAGATCTCACCAAATTATTCCGATTAAATGCGCCGTTAAAAATTCGAGCAGCGGCCAAATTTGAAACATCTTCTTGTAAACGTCGTTTTGTAGACGCCTTCATGAGGGACTTTGGTCCCGAAGGATCTTGCGCGGACACCAGCAATATCGCTCGGGCTCAGATCGTTTTCGCTCACACGCGAGATCCCTCGCAAGCTCGGATGACGCCTCAGTTTGGATTTGCTCTGATCAGGAAGCTTTACTCTCCAAATTCTTGTTGACCTGTTCAGCAGTTCGAATCAACGTCGGCAAAATATCCCCAAAAGCTCCCGTCGCGGATCCAAATGCGAAGTAAAGGTTTCGATACAGACTATACAGAGAATCGTACACAGATTGCTGCGATTTATCCGGTGCATATATCTTGTGAGACGGACAAATTTTATCCTGCGCTTCCTCCACGGTCTTGAACGTTCCCGCCGCCAGAAACGCAAAAATAGCAGAACCCAGACTCACAACATTCTTGCTCGGAACCAGAACCGGGCGCCCCAGAACATTTGCGTAAACGCGGTTGAGCACATCGTTTTTCTGCGGAATTCCGCCGGCATTGATCACGCGCTTGATGTGCACACCGTTCTCCGCCATGCGGTCGAGAATGACCCGCGTATGAAAAGCGGTGCCTTCGATGGCGGCAAACAATTCATCCTGGGCGGTGCTCTGCAAGTTCCAGCCAAGCGTGATGCCGCGAAGATTGGGATTGACCAGCACGGTGCGGTCGCCATTGTCCCAGGTCATACGTAACAATCCGGTCTGGCCGGCGCGATAGTTTTCTAATCCACTGCTGAGAGTCTGCACATCCGTCGCAGCACGGGCGGCAATTGCGTTGAAGATGTCTCCGACTGCGGAAAGCCCTGCTTCGATCCCCGTCCGCTGAGGGTGAACGCTTCCCTGCACGACGCCGCAGACGCCTGGAACAAGATTCACGCACGGGGTAATGCCGATGATGCATGTTGAAGTGCCAATCACGTTCACCATATCATCGGTGCGGCATCCCGCGCCTATAGCATCCCAATGCGCGTCGAACGCACCGACCGGAATTGGAATTCCAGCTTTGAGTCCCAACTTCTCGGCCCAGTATGGGGAAAGAGTTCCTGCGATCTGATCCGAGGTCGCGTACTCGCCCTGAAGTTTTTCTCTGACGCCTCTTAATAGAGGATCAACTTTGACCAGGAATTCCTCGGACGGCAAGCCACCGAGCGCTGCATTCCACATCAACTTGTGACCCATCGCACATATGCTGCGTTTCGCCTTTCTGGGATCAGTGACTCCGGAAAGCGTCGCCGCAACCATGTCGCAATGTTCAAACGCGGAGCCGAACTCGTTACGTTTCGAAGAATTGTGCCGGAGCCAGTGCAGCAGCTTCGAGAATCCCCACTCGGATGAATAAACTCCCCCACACCATTTGATGGCTTCGAGGCCCTCCCGATGAGCCGCTTCGGTGATCTCCGCAGCCTCGCCTTTGGCGCGATGATCGCACCAAAGGTAATACTCGCCGAGCAGCTGCATTTTCTTGTCAACGGGAATTACTGACTAACCGGTAGTAGCAAGAGCAATCGCCTGTACCTGATCACCGCGGATTTCCGTTCGTTTCACCGCCTCGCGAGTTGCGGCGGCAAGAGCGAGCATGTGATCTTCGTGAGACTG
>JBOGLB010000302.1:0-4414 GCA_050745965.1 Terriglobales bacterium
GTGTATATCTCGTTTCGGAGGCATTTTATTGTGTCCTCCAAATCAAATGGAAGCGAGATAACACGTCCATCGGACGTTGTGTCAAGGAGCGCATCGTGGAGAGTCTCTACAGGAGCGGCAGACCGACGCCCGCCGTTATATTTCCCGTATACGATCGTCTCGCCAAAGCGAAAATATCCACTTGCGCCGTCACATGGCGTCTTGCGCGCAAATCGACCATAGCGTTCCGGACACCGAAAATAATCGATTAAGCAACTAGTCATGCGCTACACAAGGCGGCCGAAATGCTTGAAGCGAAGCTAAAGTTCACAAT
This sequence comes from Terriglobales bacterium, assembly GCA_050745965.1. Classification (GTDB taxonomy): domain Bacteria; phylum Acidobacteriota; class Terriglobia; order Terriglobales; family Acidobacteriaceae; genus PALSA-188. The sequence continues at coordinate 314 of JBOGLB010000302.1, forward strand.
TACGTCTGAAAATCTATATCTGGGAAGGTCTAGGGTAGCAAGCAATTCAAGTCCGGGAAGCCACTCTTGAACCTGTAGCACTTTCACCCCTTTATGCTATCGCTGAAATAGTGGGACTTTCTGCCGGATAGCGAGCCAAATCTGACCCTCACTAGCGTGCATCCCTGAGAGTCGCCTGCACGGCTGCGGACCCGATCCTTTTCTCTTGGATGTATCCCCGCCTTTTCCCAGCTTTTTGGTTCAAATCTTCCGTCCTTCCGAGATAGCGTCGCTCAGACTTTGCTAACGGGACTCGGTGTTGCCAGACCGACGGCCTAACTTTTCTCTAAACGGCAGATGAATTCATTTCCCATCCAGCGGTTCCGATTTCGGTTAGACGGCCCAAAAAGATACCGCGTCATTCGGTACATACCCTCTTGTCCCGTTATTCCACCGACGCCGATCGGTGGGAGTCCATAACGATACAGTTCCATTAAATTCAAGTTGTTGTCGCAACACATCCGCATTATGTCCTGCTGATTGAGGCGGTTCAATGCCCAAGGCATAGGTCTAATAAGACTGAGCAAGTTTTGATATACCGTGTTGGGCATCGCCCAAAAATGAAAGCTATCAGTGAACTCAAGAATCACCGTAGCTCCAGGTGTCGCGATGCGTGCAATTTCAGCAATGATTAGTGAGGGCGAGTCAACATGGGCGAGAATACCTAGACACAAGATGAGATCAAAAGATTGTGGCTCTAACCGAGCATCGAGAAAACCACCGTTGATCACCTCGACATTATCGGCAAGGTCGGTCGGAATTCTGGTGCGTGCCCTAGCCAGCATGTTGGTTGAGACGTCAAGTAAGGTGACCTTCGTACTCCGGCTGAGCAACGGCAGCGAAATGGAACCATCGCCACACCCGATGTCCAGTACTCGGTTAAAATTCCGATTCTTTGTGAACTCCTGAACAGTCTCAATTCGGATTCGAATGTCGAACTGCCGGCGCAGGAGGTATTTATCGGGACTTTCGAACCAAGACTTCACTTGTCCAGTCTTAGATGTCACTTCGCTTCCGATCATAAATATGTTTCCTCGAACAGGTTCTTGTCGGTATTGCCGAGGGGTCCTTCACGTTCAACCTCTGCATGCGCTATTTCCAGATACTCTCTCCTCCTCGAAGTCGCCTCATCTGCTGATGCCGTAAATAGTGGATGGTCGCCACATCGTCCACCCTCGGTATTCGCTTAAGATAACCTGAGAGAAATCCATACAGCAGGGCCAGTGAGCCTATAACGTACGGCTCGCGAACAATGTGTAGCAAGCACTTTGAGATCATGAACAGTGGATGGTAGCCACAAATATAATTCGCTCTGCCGTTCTTAACCAAGCCAGCCCAAATGCCCTCAGCTGTGCCAGTAGGCCGATGGTGGATGAGATACAAGTTTGAAAAACTCCTCGTGGTCCAACCCAACCTGTTGGCCTTAACCTCATCTACCGTGTCCCAACCCGGTGCGGGCCAGAATCCACCAATTGCGTCCCAGCAACTCTTCCTGTAGATCTTCGTGGCTCCCCTAACGTGAAAGACTGGGCAGTCTTCAGAGTGCCTCTTACCATCGATGATGTGGCATATAGTTCCTCCCCCAACCCCCAGCGTTGGCTCGCCGTCGAAATTCTCTAGGCATCTTTCGAAGTAATCCGGATCAAAAGTCAAATCTCCATCAAACTTAACAATGAAGTCCCAATCTTGGGTATTTAGAGCACGATAGCCATCGTTGAATGCATCTACCACACCGCCCCCGGCCTTTCGATGTCCCCGGTTTGCCCTGTGTAAAGAGCGAATCCATGAGTATTTACTCGCATACTCGTCAATAATGCTGCCAGTCATATCCGTGGAACCGTCGTCGACGATAATCCATTCATATGGTTGCACTGTCTGCTTTATCATGCTCTGAATCGTGAGTTGAATGTAAGCTTCCTCATCTCGAACAGGAGTGATAACGACGTATTTTGGTTGCATTGTTATCATATTATGCTCGTCCGATTCGGGGGCTACACTCCAGCAACTGACTTATCAAATCTCAAGCGGGAATTCATGGCTTGTAGGGGATCACACTTTGACCCGCACGAGCTTTGCCCAACTTGCGGGCATGTTCTTCGATATTTCAATGCCGTCGAAAATGTTACTCTCCTTAGCACCGTGTTCTCGAACCCATCTCGCCATGGCACTGACGCCGTCTGGCAACGATCTCATTTCATGGCGGCCGAATACGCGCTCGGCCTTCGAATGATCTGAAAACGCAATCTTGACTTCGTTGCGCGGGTCCAGGTGAAGGACCCTGCAGGGTAGACTCAAGGCTTCAGAAACGACCTCAGCAAGCTCGTTTACCGTATGCGGCACATCAGCGCCAACGTTGAAAATCTGATTCAGAGCGGTCGGCTGATTGGCAGATCGAGCGATAATCGGAGCTACGTCATCTATATGGCTAAATGCCCGTTGTTGTGTCCCATCGCCGAAAATGGTCATTGGCTCGCCGTGGAGTAGCTGGTTCATGAAGATACCTACTACGTTGCGGTAACGATCACCAATGTTTTGGCGCTCGCCATAGACGTTGTGCGGGCGAAACACGACGTAGTCCAACCCGAACATTTCATGACTAACGCGTAGTTCCTGCTCCACTGCCAGTTTTGAGATGCCGTAAGAGTCTTCCGGAACCGGAATCATTTCTTCAGACATGGGACTCTGACCGGCACCGTAGACCGCAATGGACGAAGTGAACACGAAACACTTCACACCATGGTTTACTGACGCGTTAATCAGATTGACGGATCCGATCAGATTATTTGCGTAGTTAAACCGCTTGATGAAGTGACTAAGGCCCTCAGCCGCATAGGCAGCCAGGTGGTAGACATAATCGAAGGAATGACGGTCGAAGAGGCCATTTATCAGTTCGTAATCCGTCACTGACCCCTGGACAAAGGTCGCTCCGCTGGGAATATTCTCCCGAAATCCTCCGCTCAAGTCATCGAGCACAACTACGTCGTGCCCTACAGCCAGCAAACGCTCGGCGACATGGGATCCCATGAACCCCGCTCCCCCCGTAACCAAAGATGTTGGCATTGGATAAGCTCCTTATGTTGTTAAGCAACTTGATGATCTGTGATATGCCCCGCGGCCTCAAGAGGTGGACACTGAAGGTTCTTGCTCAATTTGCGGCTCGGTACCATCCTCGACGAATCTGACCGGGTCGATCAGCGTGTTCCATTTGACTGTTACCAGATACATGTCGAGGCGTCCCTTAAGGCTATCCGAAGGCCGGAACCAGTACTTGACACTGTAGCCACACTGTCGAATACGCAGATGCGTAAGCGTGACTTGCCGGCAGCGGATCGTACCTTGGGCTCCGAAATGTTTGTAAAAGTACCGATAGCAGTTGCGATTAGTTTCTAGAGCGAACCTTACCGGAAAGCGTCCAACCGACTGGCCTCCCAAATGCGTAACCGTCACTTCTGGAGTGAAGCGAATCGTATATCCGGCCTCCCAAACACGATGGCACAGATCCACCTCTTCGTAATGATAGAAAAATCGTTCATCAAAGCCACCCAGCTTCTTGAGAAGCTCCCCCCGAAACAGGACGCAACAACCTGACTGCCAATCAATATCTCGCTCGCTGTTTCCCTTCCAGCCCTCGTAATTGTCGGAAAGGAATGCTTGCGTTAGCCGGCCCAGCCCTCGCAATCCAAGAGCCGCGATGAGCGAACGGCGAACGGTAGGGAAAGGACGCGCCGATTCCTGGTACGTTCCATCCGGATTCAATATTCTGCACCCAAACGCACCGGCTTTTGGCCAGCGATCGGCAAACTCGATCCAACGGTCCAGTGAACCGGCATGCATGACGGTATCGGGATTCAATATCAGAACATATTCGCCGCGAGCCTCCCGGATGCCCGCATTGTTCCCCTTGGCAAATCCAAGGTTTGCGCCGTTTTCAACCAGACGCGCCGCAGGGAATTGTTCGCGGATTCGTTCAACCGACCCGTCCGTTGATCCATTATCGGAAACGATCACCTCAAACTCAATTTGCGGCTTACTCTCGAAAATTGAGTGCAGACAGTTCTCTAT
>JBOGLB010000303.1:0-5098 GCA_050745965.1 Terriglobales bacterium
CCTATAGACCGCTCTGCCCCGCGGCGTCATCCTAAATAATTGGCATCCTTAGACTTCCGGTGCGAAAGAGCGAACCGTGACCCAAAAGCCGGTTGATGTAATCTCGGTTCAAACTGATCGCATCCCCTCAGGTTGCGCCGGGCTTGATGAGGTTTTGGGAGGTGGATATCCTAAAGGCCATTTCTATCTCTTGGAAGGCGCTTCCGGCGCGGGTAAAACCACGCTCGGATTCCAATTCGCGGTCGAGGGCCTAAAGAACGGAGAAAGAGTTCTTTACATCACTCTTGCAGAATCGCGCCGGGATTTAATGAGCGTCGCCCGTTCTCATGGATTCCCCACCGACGGTATCGAAATATTTGAATCATCTCCTAGTGAAGATGAGCTAAAACCAGAAGGCCAGTACACGGTGTTTCATCCCGCCGAGATTGAACTCACGGATCGAATGCAGGCTGTGTTCAGGGAAGTGGAGCGGGTCAACCCGGATCGGCTGGTCATAGACGCGCTTTCAGAGCTGCGTATGCTCGCACGGGACCTGCTTCGGTATCGCCGCCAAATTCTTTCCGTTAAGAATTACTTGTCCCAACGCACTTGCACCGTGCTCCTGCTGGATGACCTGACAGCAAGCGACCGCGATCTCGAATTGTATAGCGTCGTGCATGGTGTTATCTCCCTCGAAAGGCTATCTCGCGACTATGGGGACACGAGGAGACGACTTGAGGTAACAAAGCTGCGCGGGAGCACTTTCAAGGGAGGCTTTCACGATTATGTAATCCGTACCGGTGGAGTGGTCGTGTTTCCTCGCCTGGTCGCGGCTGGATACAGGAGAGATCTCCAGACCAGCGTAGTTCCAAGCGGGATTCAAGAGCTGGACGCACTGGCCGGAGGCGGTCTTGATCGCGGCACCAGTACCTTGATCATGGGTCCAGCGGGATGTGGGAAGTCCACAATTGCCGTTCGGTGGTTAACGTCTGCTGCCGATGAAGGCGATAACTGCGCGATCTTCATCTTTGAAGAAGGAAAACGTACTCTTACCAGTCGCGCCACTGCCTTAGGCATGGATATTCGACCACATTTAGATTCCGGCCGGATTACCCTCGATCAGGTTGACCCTGCCGAAATGTCGCCCGGCGAATTTGTTAAACGCGTGCGCACCCGGGTCGAAGATGGAAAAGCTCGCGTGATTGTGATTGACAGTCTCAACGGCTACTTACAATCCATGCCGGGGGAAGAATTTCTGGCCAGTCACCTTCACGAACTGCTCGCATATTTGAACAACCGTGGAGTGCTGACCATCGTTGTGCTCGCGCAGGGTGGTACGCTGGGAAGCTTCATGCACAGTCCCGTGGACGTGAGTTACCTGGCGGATAACATTTTGCTTCTACGATATTTCGAAGTTCACGGGGAGGTGCGCCAGGCAATTTCCATGATCAAGAAGCGAAGCGGGTGGCACGAGCACACAATTCGTGAGCTTACCCTAGGGCCGGATCGAATTCGGATCGGCAAACCGCTAAAGGACTTTCAAGGCGTCTTGAGCGGAATACCGACGGTTCGAAATCCAGACCGCCCAGAAAGTCAATCTGCGGACCATGGGGACTGACGAGAAATCGAAGTTTCGAGTGCTGGTCTTTGCGCCCTTCGGCAAAGACGCGGCCCTCATTGCCGCAGTCTTAGAGAATCTCGGTATTTTGGTGCGAACCATAAACAATCCAGGCGAGTTAGCGCAATGCATTCGAGACTGCGCCGGCGCGGCCATTATCACGGAAGAAGCTTTGAATGAAGAAACCACTACGTCCATCGGTGAATGTATCGCGGCCCAGCCGCCGTGGTCGGACTTCCCTTTGATCATTTTGACCGGAGGCGGAGCCAGCACCGTCGTCACAGAAAGGGCAGCACGATCCCGGTCGGCATTGGGAAACCTCTCTCTTCTGGAGCGGCCAGTTCGACCCGCGACTCTGTTGAGCGCGGTGAGAACGGCATCGCGAGCCCGCGTCCGTCAGTATGAAATCCGCGATCATCTCGAAGAATTGAAGCAGACTCATCTTGCCTTGCAAGAAGCGAATGAACGGCTGGAATCGTTAGTAGCACAGCGTACTAGCGCTCTCCAGAAGCTGTCCGCGCAGCTCTTGCGCACCCAGGATGATGAACGGCGGCGCATGGCGCGGGAATTACACGATGGCCTCGGCCAATCGTTAGCGGCGGCGCAAATAAATCTTGGTCTTCTTTCTTCGCTCGGCCCCCCCGAATCCCAATATCTGGCAGAGGCGCGCCGCCTCCTCGGACAAGCAGTCTCTGACATTCGTACTCTTTCCTACCTGCTTCATCCGCCGCTTCTTGAAGAGGCTGGGTTTTATTCCGCCGCGCGATGGTATGTTGACGGATTTTCCAGGCGCAGCAGCCTCAGGGTAAACTTGGATTTGCCCTCTAAAACAGGCCGCATGGCCGACGTTATGGAGCTTACCCTCTTCCGAGTATTGCAGGAGGGCCTGATCAATGCCCACCGTCATTCCGGTAGTGATCAGGTTGATGTCCGAGTGCAGAACGGCCACGGGAGTGTGACGTTGCAGTTAAGAGATTACGGAAAGGGTTTATCGAAAAGCCTTTTGGAACGCTTCCATAAAACTGGCAGCGCGGCTGGCGTGGGTCTCGCGGGCATGCGAGAGCGTGTCAAGGAATTGGGAGGCGAATTCGAGATCCAGTCTGATCAATCCGGGACTACCCTCACCGTGGTTCTGCCCGTTAACGAAGACACGGTCACCGCCGTCCCAGATTCCCCGAAGAAACCATTTGAGCCTGCCGTGCCCCGCTCGATGGTGGGATAGCTTCTCACCGGAACTGTCACTCTACAACAATGTCTCGGCCAGCCTTGGTTTATAATCTTTGTTTCCGCCTTAATTCTGGAGTGACTTCAAAATGATTCGATTTTTACAAACTCCCGGGCCGATTAAAAAGATTGTGCTCGGCGGACTACTGACGGTTATTTGCGTCTTGATGGTGATAACGCTGGTCCCAGGCTTCGGCAGCACGGATTTTTTTGGGGGAGGGACACTCGCTCACGGCGTGGTTGCTACTGTCGCGGGAGACGATGTGACCACGCAGGAAGTGCAGCGTGAAGCCAGGCAAATGCTGCAACAACAGTTCCCGCAAGGCGGCGCACAAGCCTCGATGCTATTGCCTTACTTCGCCAGACAGGCGGCGGAGAATTTAATTCAGAGGAAGGTTGTTCTCGCGGAAGCCAATCAGATGGGCTTGCACGTGACTGACGCGGAACTTCGCGACGAGTTGCAGAATAATCCGCAATACTCCGGCGCATTTTTTGTCAATGGCAGTTTTGTAGGTCAAACCAAGTACGAAGAGATACTTTCGGAGCACGATCTAACCGTACCTCAGTTCGAGCAACTTGTTCGAAACCAGATCCTGGTGGATAAAGTTCGCGAGCTGATCGGCGGCGCAGCGATGGTTTCCGATGCTGAGGTCCAAAAAGAATTCCTAAAGAAAAATTCCAAGGTCAAGTTCGATTATGCGGTGTTACGAAAGGACGATCTCCTAAAAGACATTCATCCGGCCGATGCCGAGCTTAAAGCCTATTACGATCACAACAAGGCGAATTACGCCAATTCGATTCCAGAGAAAAGAAAAATCAGTTACGTCCTGCTTGATACCGCGCAGCTTGAGGCACAGACTCCGGTTAACGATCAAGAGCTGCAAACTTATTATGATCGTCATCGCGATGAGTTTCGATCGCCTGACCAGGTAAAGGTTAGTCAAATACTGATTAAGACTCCTCTTCGAGCAAGCGATAGCAAAGTGGATCCGAAGGCTCTCGACCAGGCACGCGCTAAGGCAGATGACGTGCTTAAGCAATTAAAGGCTGGAGCGAAATTTGAAGATCTAGCGAAAAAGTACTCCGAAGACCCAAGTGCCAGTAGTGGCGGCTCGATTGGATGGATCAATCACGGCGGGTTCCCAGTGCCGGACGTTGACAAAGCTGCTTTTTCGCTTCCGAAAGGCGGCACCAGCGGCGTCATCAATGCCGGATACGCGTTTGTCATTCTGCACATTGACGACAAGCAGTCCGCCCACGTCAAGACTTTGGACGAAGTGCGAGGTCAGATCGAATCCAGTATCAAGCAACAGAAAGCGGCGGAAGCGGCGGACTCGCAAGCCAACACCTTACTTAGCCAGGCTCACGCTGATGGACTGAATAAAGCGGCGGCTTCTAAAGGCTTGCAGGTTGTCAACACGGATTTCATCAGCCGGACTGATTCGCTGCCGGGAATCGGAAGCTCGCCGCAATTCATGGATGCGGTTTTCGGAACTGCCGACAAATCCCCTCCGGATGAAGTTCAATTGCCGCAGGGCTTCGCGGTATTTCAAGTCCAACAGATTCAACCCGCTTCCACGCCGAGCTTCGAAGAAATTCGCAGCCGTGTGGAAAACGATTTTAAGAATGAGCGGGCGGCCGCCCTACTCACGCAGAAAACGCGCGAATTGGCTGACCGGGCCAAGGCGGATCATGATTTGAAAAAAGCCGCAAAAGAAATGGGCGCGAGTCTTAAGACCAGCGATCTCGTCCTGCCAGACGGCCAAGTCCCGGATATCGGCTCAATGACGGGAGCAGCCTCTGTGGCCTTCTCGCTCAAACCAGGGGAAGCGAGCGGGCCGATAAATAATGGTACCACTGGGGTGGTGCTGTCGGTGATTGAGAGGGAGGAGCCAGGCCCACAGGAATTGGTTGCGAAAAAAGATCAGATTCGCGAATCGTTGTTGCAGAGCAAGCAGAGTGATCTGTTTGAAATGTTCGTAGCAAATGCGCGCGAACAAATGCTGAAATCCAAGAAAATTAAGATGAACGAGCAAGAACTCAAGAGTTTGACCGGAGGACAAGGGCAGGAAGGTGAGTAGCGACCCGCCTCGCTCTTTCTCTTGTGCTCTTGTGCGCCGGCTGATACTTTGCCAATTTCCGTACGACTGCACTTTTAGAATTGCGGACGGATAGACCTCTCATTTGGATATTGCCTCCGGAAAGAACCATGTCATTCCCTCGCCTAAGCGGGATCCTGTTACATCCAATCTCGTTGCCGTCTCGAGGTGGAATCGG
>JBOGLB010000304.1:0-2430 GCA_050745965.1 Terriglobales bacterium
TGTTGAGGTCGGTCGCGCGAAAAATTGAAGTCGTGGAGCTTCGGGTGATTGGGATTTCAATGCGGTAGTGATCGAGTTGATCGCCAGAGCTTACTGGAGTTCTCATTATGAATTGCTTTGCCGGGCAACGGCCCGATTGCATTATACGTACGGCGCTGGTATCGGAACCTTAGGAACCGCTTGCGTTCATGCGTACAACGGTTTCGTAGGACAGAGTATTTTCCACATTTGCCTCCCGGCGCGGAGGACTGCCTTCTCCAGCACCCGTACGGTCGTTGCCAGGCGCATCCGTTCCTTCTTCAATATCCTGATCGGACTTCAACTGATACGCGCCGCGAAGTGCCAGCGGGGTGAGCAGCGTCGTCAACAAAACCACCGCGACCATCACTGCCACTTCGGACGTTCCGAAAATTCCGGTGCTGGCGCCCATGGCAGTGACGATAAGGCCGACCTCGCCGCGCGAGATCATTCCGCAGCCGATACGCAAACTGCGAACCCAGTCCATTCCGGACGCGAGGGCTGCAAGTCCACACCCCACCAACTTGCCGACAACTGCGACCACCAGCACCACCACCATGAGCATCCAGTGTCCGTTTAAGGCTCGGTAATCGCTGCTCAATCCGATGGAAACGAAAAACAGTGGAATAAGCAAGCCGTGTCCGATGGCGTAGAAGCTTCGTTCAACATCTGCCTTGTAGGCCGATCCGGCAAAAACATACCCTAATAGATATGCGCCTGTAATGCCTGCCACGCTGCCCAGCCACTCCGCGGACACCGCATAGAGCAAAAGCAAACTCAGCACGCAACTGGGAACGGCCTCACTCCCGGAAAGTTTTCGAAGCTGAACCATTAATGGATCCAGCCACCGACGCGCCGCGCCGTATCCCGCTACAAAAAAAACCAGTACGCAAACGCTGATGACGGACATTTGCACAATCAGCGGATGATTTGCCGCGAATGCAACCTTCTGTTGCAACCAGTTGCTCGCCATCGGCGCCAGCCCGAACGAGGTTCCCTGGGCCGAGGTATTCGATGCCGCTAGAAAGGCGAGGACGAATAACCCCATCACGTCATCAATCACCGCCGCGCCCAGAATGATGGTGGCTTCGGGAGAAGCCATCTTCCCTGCGTCCATCAGGGTTCGGGCGGAGATGGAAACACTCGTCGCCGTTAGCGCCCCGCCCAAAAAGCATGCGGTTTTCCACGACAGCCCGAAAAGATGCCCTACCCCGGCCCCCAACAGAAACGGCCAAATCACCCCGGAGAGGGCGACCACAAATGCAACGACGCTGGCCTCCCGCATACGGTCAATGTCGGTTTCAATGCCGGCGATGAACATCAAGACCATCGCGCCAACCTGGGCTAATAACATCAGCGCCCCGGTCGCCTGGCCTCCAGCAAACAAATGAATGTGGAGAAGGTTAATCGCGCCCGGACCGAGCGCGACTCCAACTAATAATTCTCCGATGATGGGTGGGATTCCAAAGCGGGTACAGAGCGAACCCGCGAACTTACAGGCAGGTAAAAGAATGGCCACAAGCAGCGCAAGCTGAAGGGCCGGCTGCATGTGCTAACTGACGTCCACCGCCGTGGCGATTTCCGTTCGGTCCCGCGTCCAGAGGCGCCGGACTTGCCGTGCTAGCCATTGTCCAGGTGTCTTGTAACCGCCGCGCTCAATTCCGCCCTGTTTCATAGTGCGAATGGTTGCAGCCTGCCGCCTCGCCAATTCCGCCTGTGGCATACTTTGCGCGAGTAGCGCTGCCAGACGCGTATGATGCTCTGCCTTCTCCATGACTCGCAGCCGCATCCACAGCTCACCCATCTTTAATTGCGCAATGAAACTATTCGGAGCCAGTCTCACCGACTCCTGCAATTCCTCGATCGCCGCCTGAGGGTCAATATTCACGCAGAGAGCCATCCCCAGCAATACTCGCAGTTCCGAAACTTGCGGATACTGTTGCACGCACTCCCGTAACTGTTCGACCAGCGCGATGCGGCCCTCTTTTTCAAGCAGGTAGGGATCGGCAAACATTCGCAGCAACAGACCCTGCGTCTTTTGCGGAATAGAAGCCAGCGCTAGCGACGATACGTGTGAAGTCAGATCTGTTCTTGGCTTGCCGCCGAACGCTAAGATTTCACTATCAATATTTGTTTTCATATGAGTTGTAACGCACGAACATGATTTTTCAAGCGAACTGGCAGAGCCACCAACCATGGCAGCCCCGCCAGGACTAAAACATAACGCTACGCAACCGCAAGGTCCCGCGGTACGTGCGTGAAGATATCAGCTTCCGGACGGAACACAAACTCCGGATACCCAAGTTGGCCCATCTCTGGAATATCCAGACCGGCCACCTCCGTTTCCGCCGAAACCCGCTGTCCGATGATTACTTCGAGCACCATGTTCAGGAGGAAGCTGAAAGTGAAGAC
>JBOGLB010000305.1:0-9644 GCA_050745965.1 Terriglobales bacterium
CCGCTCCACTGAGTTCGGGCACCGCAACGCGGAAGCCTCTCCACGAGCTTGCGCTGCCGTGAATTTAACGTCTTGAGCGGAAGACTGTTGAAGTGCCTGAACGTCCATAAGAGGTAGAGTCGCTCCCAACCAGACGGCTGGACATAGACAGGACCATATTCGGTCTCCAACGCTACTATGCCGGATTCGAGTTTGTCCAAGAGCAAGGAATTTCCCCCCGCGCCGGGGGCACGCTATGCGACTAACTGCATATAGAGTGCCAATATCGGCACCTACAACTGCTTGAAAGCAAGAGCTCTGATCGCGGCAGAATAGCTGCTTTTTTGGTTTCGCGCAAACATTTTCATGCTTCTGTAAAAGGCGAGGACGATGGGCGCTGTGGCGCCGGTCAGGATGACCGTCACTTGCTCTTCGGGCAGCACGGCCATGGGCTTCACGCCGAGGCCCATTTTATTTGAGTGAAGCTAATCCAGGATAGGCAGGCTAATCGTAGGCTGGACTAAAAAATCGAGGTGGGCAATTCGCTCTAGTGCGCTTTCGACCAGCGACGCTTTGCAGGCTTCGAGGGTGATGACGAAAGGCAGGCTGGATTTTGAGTATCCGGGCTTCTGCAAGATCGAATCAATGTTGATGTCGCAATCAGACAGAATCTTCGCCAGTGCGGCGATTATTCCCGGACGATCGGTGATGGTGAATCGCAGGTAGTGCCTGGTGGTGAAGTCGGCGGTGACGCTTGGCGACATCTGCGGACTTTCAACGAATCCTCTCGATCCGCTACTGGACGACCCGGCAATGGCGATGATGTCTGAAACTACGGCGACCGCAGTAGGATTTCCTCCCGCGCCGTGGCCTGCAAAGACCGTTTCCCCACCAAAATTGCCAGTAGCCATGACTGAATTCTGTCCCCCTTCCACTCGAGCTAAGGGAGATGAAAGTTTGACCAACGCGGGCCGCACCGCTGCATACAAATGGTCGCCATCCAGTTCGGCCCACGATACCTGCCGGATTGTGCATCCCAATTGGCGGGCATATTCAAAATCCACAGCGCCGATAATTCTGATGGTTCCGCATGCAATGTCTTCCGGCGTTACATTGCTGCGCAAACCAATGCGGGTGAGAATTGTGAGCTTCGCGCGGGCATCAAGGCCATCAACATCATCACTGGCGTCGGCTTCGGCATAGCCGAGGGTCTGCGCTTCGGCTAATGCCTCAGAAAACGGAATACCTCGATTTTCAATCTGACTGAGAATGTAGTTGCACGTCCCGTTCAAAATTCCGTAAATCTTCGACAGCCGATCGCCCGCCAATCCTTCCTGAAGCCCCGAAATTACGGGAACGCCGCCGGCGACGGATGCGCCGAAAGCGATGTGCTGTTTCTCCCGCGTTGCAATATCCATTAATTCCGGCCCAGCGTGCGCGATCAGTTGCTTATTCGCCGTGACCACGGATTTCCCGGACGCCAATGCCCGGCGAATCCACGCTCCTGCTGGATTCAGCCCGCCCACCAATTCAACTACTACATCTACGCCAGCCGTCAGAACATCTTCGATGTTCTCGGTCCACTGAACGTCGGCCGGAACCCAATCCACTTTTTTGCGGGCGACGCCGCGATTGTAAATATGGGTCAGACGTAAACCATCGGTTCGGCGCTCGCATAAAATTTTGGCGACGGATCGTCCCACAGTGCCAAAGCCGAGGATGGCTACGCTGGTAATCTTCTTCTCGCGCATGTTTTTGTCCGCGGCTGCGGGAACGACTGTTGTTGACTGATGGTTTTGAATGATTGTCATTTCTTCTTGATCCGAGTTCCAGCCCTTTCCCGTGTCCTGTTTGAGCGAAACGCGGTAGCCTTCACGGACGAACCTCTTCCAGCGCCATTCCCGCCATGATTGATTCGGCTTTGTCGCGGGGGAACGCCCGGCGCGGCGGCGGTTGCGGAACCGCTGGGAAAAAATCGCCTATGCAATTGCTGTACGGCATGGGGGACGTCGCTTTCTTTAATCACAAAGCTGATGTTGATCTCGGAAGCGCCTTGGGAAATCATGCGCACGTTGACGCCGGCTTTGGCAACCGTGCTGAACACGTTGGCCGCAATTCCGGGGCGGCCATGTATGTCTTCTCCGACAAGACAAATGATTGCTTGTTTTGCCTCAGAAGTAACGTCCGCGAGTTTTTCCAGTTCGGCGAGCAACGCGGAGGGGAGCCGTTTGGTTTCCATGGTAAAAGACATGCTCACTTCGGAAATCGCCACCAGATCAACCGATGCGCCGTACCGGTCAAGCGCCTCAAAGACCGATCGCAAAAATCCGTGGACCATGATTCCACGTGACGCGACGACGTTCACGATGCTCACATTGGTCTTGGCGGTAATGGCCCGAAACATTTCGCGGCCAGCAGGCGCATGTGCTGTAATGCGCGTACCCTTGCCCGACGGGTTGCGGGAGTTCAGAACATAAACCGGAATATTCCGCTGAACCGCAGGCAACAGGGTTGCTGGATGAAGAACCTTGGCGCCGAAGTATGCTAACTCGGCAGCCTCATTGAAGCTGATTCGCTGGATGGTGCGGGCATCCGGGCACAAACGCGGGTCGGTAGTCATCATGCCTTCCACGTCGGTCCATATCTCGATGGTTTTGGCGTCGAGCGCAGCCCCGAGAATCGCGGCGGAAAAATCTGACCCACCCCGGCCCAAAGTTGTGGGAATCCCTTCAGCAGTCGCCGCAATAAATCCGCCCATCACTGGAATTTTTCCTTTCGACAGGAGCTGGCCGATTTTCGCTTGCGAGTGTTTTCGAGTTTCATCCATTTGCGGACGCGCGGCAGTATGGTTCGCATCGGTGACCACACATTGGCGGGAATCTACCCATACAGTGTCCAGACCGCGCAGGGCGAATGCTGCGGCAACGATCTCGCTAGAGAGCAATTCCCCGAACGATAGCAGAGCGTCGTTGCTGCGATCCGAGAGTTCGCGCACCGCTGCAAGGCCGCTGGCGAATCCAGCGAGTTCGGTGAACAATCTTTGGAGCTTGGGAGCGATTTCCTTACAATGCGTTGTGCCGAGCAAATCGCCTGCAACCTGAAAATGGCGTTCCTTAAGGGCCAAAACTAATTCAGCCGCGGTGTCCGAATCACCCGCCGAGGCCTTCTGGCCAATGACCACTAATTGGTCAGTAACCTTGGCTAGAGCGCTCACTACCACCACGGGTTTTTGTTTTTTGCGGCTTCGCACGATCTCAGCAGCGCGATCAATTGCATTCGCGTCCTGAACCGAGGTCCCGCCAAACTTCATGATTACCATGTAAACGTCATCCCAGAGTGTCTCTCTGTCATCATCCTACATTGGTCTTGAAAACAAAAAACCCACTCGCCTTATATCTTTTGGCGGTGGGTTTTCTGAGCGTTCTGGGGAGATTGTTAGCTCATCTGCCACCATGCCGGACGAAAATAATTCGCGTACTCGATATTATGGGGCGCATGGTATGGAAAAAATCTCGCGGCAAACGGCTCGGACAACGAGCGGCCACTATATCCGAAACGTCCCACTTACATTCAATGCGAATTTTCGATATTAGAAATCGGAAAAACGAATAACATTGTGGGGATCCCGCAATCCGCAGCGGAACCCCCTTAGAGTGCCTGCCTCTTCCGCCTAGTAACCCGTGACCTATCGGGCGTTGACCGGTTCCACCAGTGCCAAAATATCCATCCTGACTATCGAAATTCTGAATTGTACTTATTCGCCCTTTGGATTGTAAATAACTATGGATAGGCATATTAGCCGCAGACTGTCGAGGTTTTCGGCCCGAAGCAACACGCCAGCCGCATTATCTTGAACTGGTTGATTCCGTGGAGACTCCAAGGAACATGCAGACCCATCTCAAAAGCGGATTGCCCCGTGCGCAAGGGCTGTACGATCCAGCGCACGAACACGACGCTTGCGGGATCGGCTTCGTGGCGAGCTTGCGTTGCGAGAAGAGCCACGAGATTATTCGCCAGGGGATCCAGGTACTTATCAACCTGACCCACCGCGGCGCATGTGGATGCGATCCTGAAACCGGCGACGGCGCCGGCATACTGATACAAATCCCCCACAAGTTTTTTGCCCGTGAATGTTCGCAGTTGGGTTTTGAGCTTCCAGCCGAAGGTGAGTACGCGGTCGGCATGACCTTCCTGCCGGTGGAGAAGCATCAGCGATTGCAATGCGAAGGAATTTTGGAGCGCATCATTCGCGAAGAGGGATTGAGCGTTCTCGGCTGGCGCGATACCCCTGTGGATGGCGATGCCATCGGTCGCGTCGCTCGCGCCTCCCAACCGTATATTCAGCAGATTTTCGTCGCGCGTCCGGACGGATTAGACGAGGACGCATTCGAACGCAAGCTCTACGTGGTTCGCAAGCGGGTGGAGCGGGAGGTCGCGGAATCGGAGATTGAAGACAAGCAGTTTTTCTACATTCCGTCCTTGTCTGCTCGGACCATCGTTTACAAAGGGCTTCTGCTCGCGCCACAAATCGAAAACTTTTACGCAGAGCTTTCCGACCCGGACGCGACAAGCGCTCTATGCCTTGTGCACCAACGCTTTTCGACAAATACATTTCCCAGTTGGCAATTGGCTCACCCCTACCGTTACGTCGCGCACAATGGTGAGATCAACACGCTCAAGGGCAATGTGAATTGGATGCACGCCCGCCAGTCCATTCTCGAGTCGCCACTGTTCGGCGATGACATGAAGAAATTGTTTCCCATCATTGCTCCCGACGGCAGCGATTCCGCGAACTTTGATAACGCGGTCGAACTTCTGTTTCAGTCGGGACGCAGTTTGCCACACGTGTTGGCCATGCTGATTCCAGAGGCATGGTCGGGCAATCCCCACATTAATCCGGACAAGCGGTCATTTTACGAATATCATGCGTCGCTGATGGAACCGTGGGATGGGCCGGCGGCAATGGCGTTCACCGATGGCCGAGTCATCGGCGCGACGCTCGATCGCAACGGATTGCGTCCGGGGCGTTACGTGGTCACGCACGATGGATTAGTGGTGATGGCTTCCGAAGCTGGAGTGCTCGCCGTTGATCCGGAAAACATCAAGACCAAAGGCCGATTGCAGCCAGGGAAAATGTTCCTGGTAGATACGGTTGCAGGGCGAATCATTTCAGACAAAGAAATTAAGCACCAACTGGCGTTGCGTCAGCCATACCAACAATGGCTCGAACAGAATCAGATCACTATGGATCAGTTGCCGGAGCCTTCGCGGATTCATCGGTCTGATTCCGGCACTATTCTTCCCCGCCAACGTGCATTTGGATACACCGAAGAGGACTTAAGAATGATCCTCGAGCCCATGGCTTCGAAAGGTGAAGAGCCGGTCGGTTCCATGGGCACCGACACTCCGCTGGCTTGTCTTTCTGACAGGCCGCAACCGTTGTTCAACTACTTCAAGCAGCTTTTTGCGCAGGTCACGAATCCGCCGGTTGATCCCATTCGCGAAGAGATGGTGATGTCGCTCATCAGCTATATCGGCACGGAGCGAAACATCCTCTAGGAAACGCCGGAAAATTGTCACACCTTGAAGCTGCCGCATCCCATCCTCACCAATCGCGATCTTGAGAAACTGCGCCGGGTTTCACGAGGAGACCTGCTGGCCACCACTTTGCCTGCTTTGTTTCGAGGCGCCGATGGAGAAGCAGGCCTGAAGCGGGCTTTGGACGAGCTATGCCAGCGTGCTTCGCTGGCAGTGAAATCCGGTTACACGTTGCTCATTCTTTCCGATCGCGGAGTGGATAAAGAATTCGCGCCAATTCCAAGTTTGCTGGCCCTGGCTGCCGTACACAATTTGCTGGTGCGGGAAGAAACCCGCACGCAGGTAGCGCTGATCATCGAATCTGGCGAGCCTCGCGAGGTGATGCATTTTGCTCTGCTCATTGGCTATGGGGCCAGCGCGGTGAATCCTTATCTCGCAATTGAGACATTGGAAGATCTGGCGGCGCGCGGCTATTTGTCCGATGGCATCTCTTCGGAAATTGCAGTGAAACACTTCATTAAGGCCACGAACAAGGGTTTGCTGAAAACTTTTTCGAAGATGGGGATTTCAACTCTGCAAAGCTATCGTGGCGCGCAGGTGTTCGAAGCTATCGGCCTGAACAAAGAATTAGTGGACGCATATTTCGCAGGCACGACTTCGCGGCTCGAAGGAATTGGCCTGAGCGTGATCGCCCGTGAAGCTCAGATGAAGCATCAGTATGCGTTCGATCCAGTGACGGAGTTTGACACCGAACTCGCGGCCGGAGGCAGCTATCATTTCCGCACCAAGGGCGAATATCACCTTCTGAATCCGGAAACGATCAGCAAGCTGCAACACGCGGTACGGCAAGACAGCTTCAAGACTTTTCAGGAATATACCGACCTGATTGACCAGCAGAGCCGGAACATGGCTACGCTGCGCAGCCTGATGCAGATCAAAAAAGCGGCGAAGCCGATTCCGATCGAGAAAGTCGAGCCCGCAAAAGAGATTGTCAAGCGGTTCACCACCGGCGCAATGTCTTTCGGTTCCATCAGCAAAGAGGCGCACGAAACGCTTGCCATTGCCATGAACCGCATCGGAGGAAAATCCAATACTGGCGAGGGCGGTGAGGATGAGAACCGGTTTAAGCCGGATTCGAATGGAGATTGGCGTCGCAGTTCCGTGAAGCAGGTAGCGTCGGCGCGCTTTGGAGTAACAACAAATTACCTGGTGAATGCCGACGAGTTGCAGATCAAGATGGCGCAAGGCGCCAAGCCGGGCGAAGGAGGGCAGCTTCCGGGACATAAGGTGGATGATGTCATTGCGCGTCTCAGGCACTCGACGCCGGGTGTGGGATTAATTTCACCGCCCCCGCATCATGACATCTATTCCATCGAAGATCTGGCACAGCTGATTTATGACTTAAAAAATGTGAATCCACAAGCTCGCATTGCGGTGAAGCTGGTGGCCGAAGTTGGAGTAGGAACGGTCGCCGCCGGAGTGGCAAAAGGTCACGCGGACGTGGTTCTGATTAGCGGTGACAGCGGCGGAACCGGTGCGTCGCCTCTGAGCTCGATTAAGCATGCAGGAATCCCATGGGAACTCGGCCTGGCTGAGACTCAACAAGTTTTGCTGCTGAACGACCTGCGCAGCCGTATTCGTGTACAAACCGACGGCAAGCTGCAAACGGGACGGGATGTCGTAATCGCCGCGTTGCTGGGCGCGGAAGAATTTGGTTTTGCTACTACTCCGCTGGTCGCGATGGGCTGCATCATGATGCGGAAGTGTCATCTGAATACATGCTCCGTGGGGATTGCCACGCAAGACCCAGTCCTCCGCGCGCAATTTGCAGGGCAGCCCGAACACGTAATCAACTTCTTTTTCTTTATTGCGGAGCAGATGCGCCAATTTATGGCCGAGATGGGCTTTGGCAAAGTGGATGACATGGTAGGCCGCGTGGACATGTTGGATGTACAGCCCGCTGTTCATCATTGGAAGGCAAAAGGCATTGATTTGTCGGCTATTCTCTACAATCCGCCAGTCCCAGGACGCGTCGCGAGGCACTGTACGCAGAAGCAGGATCACGGACTGGAAGTTGCGCTCGACCATCAACTGATCAAGCATTCGCAGAAAGCTTTGGAGAATCGAACACCCGTCGAAATGGACCTCCCAATTCGCAATGTGCATCGTACTGTCGGCGCAATGCTCAGCGGCGAAATCGCGCGGAGATATGGTTCCGACGGTCTACCCGATGACACCATTCGCATTGCCTTTGAGGGATCCGCTGGCCAGAGTTTTGGGGCCTTCCTTGCAAAAGGCGTCACTATGACTCTCGAAGGCGAAGCCAACGATTACGTTGGCAAAGGCCTTTCTGGAGGGCGCATTATCGTTTATCCGCCCCGGGATTCCGGCTTCGTTGCCGAAGAAAATATTTTAATCGGCAACGTCGTGCTCTACGGCGCGACCAGCGGCGAGGCTTTCTTTCATGGCATGGCGGGAGAGCGATTCGCTGTTCGAAATTCAGGCGCGCTTTCGGTAGTGGAAGGTGTTGGCGATCACGGTTGCGAATACATGACGAATGGTCTTGTCGTTGTCTTGGGACCGTGCGGCAGAAATTTTGCCGCGGGGATGAGCGGCGGCATTTCGTACGTATTCGACGAACGTGGTGATTTCACCGAGAAGCGCTGCAACCTTGCGTCGGTGGATCTCGAACCTCTTCTGGAAGCGCAGGACGTGAAGATCGTCCGCGATCTGATTACGCGTCACTATGAATTTACCAATAGCGGCAGGGCACGATCCATTCTCGATAATTGGCCTGACGTGGCGCCGCGCTTCATCAAGATATTCCCGCACGAATTTAAGCGCGTGCTCGGCGTCAGCCGCAGCGGGCAACCCTATATTCCGGGCCGTCCCTTTGCCGTTCCAGAGCTAGTAGAGCAGGTGCAGCATGGGTAAAACCACCGGCTTCCTGGAAATTTCCAGAGAACTTCCAAAGCGCCGTCCTGTGGTCGAACGGGTGAATGACTGGTTCGAAATCTATCAGGATTTCCCGGAAGCGAAGCTTCGCGATCAGGGTGCGCGCTGCATGGATTGTGGAGTGCCCTTTTGTCACACCGGATGCCCGGTGAACAATCTTATTCCCGATTGGAATGATCTCGTCTATCGCGGACGCTGGAAGGAAGCCGTCCGCCAGTTGCATTCCACGAATAACTTCCCGGAATTTACAGGGCGCATATGCCCCGCTCCGTGCGAGGCTTCGTGCGTGCTTGGGATCAATCAGCCGGCTGTCACTATTAAGCAAATCGAAAAGAGCATCATTGAGCGCGGATTCCAAGAAGGGTGGATACAGCCTGAGCCGCCAAAAAGCCGTACCGCAAAGAAAGTCGCGGTCGTCGGTTCCGGTCCGGCGGGGCTGGCAGCGGCGCAGCAACTGAATCGCGACGGCCATTGGGTCACGGTTTATGAGAAAGCGGATCGAATCGGTGGCCTGCTGCGCTACGGCATCCCACAATTCAAGATGGAGAAAAAAATTCTCGACCGGCGTCTCGATCAAATGCGCGCGGAGGGAGTGCAGTTCGTAACTAAGGCTCATGTGGGCCAGGGTCTGCCGGTAGACGATTTCCAAAGGGAGTTTGATGCGATCGTTCTGGCCGGAGGGGCGGAGCACTCTCGAGATTTGCAGGTGCCCGGGCGCGAATTAAAGGGAATTCATTTCGCGATGGATTTCCTGCCGCAGCAAAATCGCCGGTGCGAAGGCGACACCCTCGAAGCTGAAGCGGACGTTCTAGCGACCGGGAAACACGTTGTGATCATCGGTGGCGGCGATACGGGCGCGGATTGTTTGGGAACCTGCCATCGGCAGAAGCCGGCATCTGTGCATCAGTTCGAGATCATGCCCACGCCGCCTAATGACCGTTCCCCGCTCACTCCATGGCCACTCTGGCCAATGCAATTGCGGATTGAGGGAGCGCATGAAGAGGGCGGAATCCGTGGTTGGAGCATTGCGACCACCAGCTTTACCGGCGATGAGAATGGAAATGTTAAGCAATTGCACGGCATACGCGTAGGCCCTCCGCCGAAATTTGAACATCAGCCCGGCACTGAGTTCACTATGGACGCTGATCTGGTCTTGCTGGCGATGGGATTTC
>JBOGLB010000306.1:0-2448 GCA_050745965.1 Terriglobales bacterium
GTCTTGATTTGCCGGACCAGCAACAACAACTCCTCGAAGCCATTGTCGCAACCGGCAAGCCCGTGGTCCTGGTTTTGGAAAGTGGACGCCCGCTGCACATCACATGGGCAAAAGATCACGTGCCTGCAATAATGCAAGCCTGGTTTCCAGGGGTGCAGGCCGGAAACGCTATTGCCGACTTATTATTCGGGGACGCCGCGCCGAGCGCGCGGCTCACAATCAGTTGGCCGCGATCTGTCGGCCAAATTCCGATTTACTACGATCATAAAAATACCGGACGCCCTACCTCTGAAACTCGCTGGCACACAGGATATCTGGACGAAAGCAATCAGCCCCTATTTCCATTCGGATACGGCCTCACCTACACGAATTTCAAGTATGAGGATCTTCACGTAGATTCTCCGTCAATTAGTCAGTCGGGGACACTGCATGTTTCCGCGGAAATCGAAAACACGGGGTCGCGCCCGGGAACTGAGGTCGTGCAGCTTTATGTTCATGATCGCGTGGCGGACACTTCGCGTCCGGTTCGCGAACTCAAAGGATTCCAGCGGGTCACCCTGGCGCCGGGTGAGCGCAAGACAGTTGAATTTAACGTGAATGCAAATGATTTGGGATCCTACGATCCATATATGAAGTGGGTCATGCCGCCAGGAACCTACGACGTGTGGATCGCGCCCAACGCAGAAGAGGGAATCACCGGAACCTTCGACGTGAGCGCGAAATAGAAATCAGATTCCTCACCCGCAACTCATTGCATCACGCGCCAGGCTGCATAGCACCACAGCACCGGAGCGGCGAAGAGCAATGCGTCTATCCGGTCAAGCATGCCCCCGTGCCCGGGTAACAGCGTCCCAGAATCTTTCACGTTGGCGCCGCGTTTAATCAGTGACTCCGCCAGATCTCCGAGTTGCGCCGCGACATTTATTGCCGCAGACAAAAGCACCGCCGGCCACAATTCCGGCTTGTGCAGGGCGAAAAATCCGTCTCGCCTTTCAATCAAGTGCGCGTTGAGCAACGCTGAACTGATGGGCAGCGCATAGTTATAAAGAAGTGTTCCCACCAGCAAACTCGCGGCTAGGGAAGCGGCTGCGCCCTCCCAGGTCTTTTTCGGACTCACCCGTGACGACATCAAGTGGCGGCCGAACGATCGTCCCACAAAGTACGCGAAAATGTCGCCCGCCCAAACGATCAGCAGCAAGTACAACAGCAGGAACGCGCCTGACCACTGTTCGCGCACTTGTACCAGAAACCCCAGCGGCAGGCCCACATAGCAGAACGCGAACACGGACGTAAGCGCTGCTGGAAAGGCGCTGCTCAAGTCCGCTCGATTCATCCCGATACTTAAAAAAACGAATGCGGCAAACGACGCTGCGAAACCTGCCTCATAAATGAACGCCGCCGTTGAAACTACCGGCTTTTCGCTCGCCGACGCCAGCGCCAAAAGAACGAAAAATGCCGCTACAAAAATGTACGTTGGCCACTCGAATGGCCTTATCCCATAAGCACCGGCGAGTTTCAGCAATTCCTGCACGGCGAGCAGTGCGACCAGTCCAGCCACCAGCGCCAAAATGAGGATCGGAGCACGCAAAACCAGCAGCAAAACGATTGGGATAAGAACAACCGCAGTGAGGATTCGCTTAATCAGGTGCAAACTCAGCTCCGGCTCGTCTTCGCGGAATTATGAGAAGCATGCGGATGCGGCGCTTCGCCGCTTAGCCCGCCGTATCGCCGTTCGCGCTTCTGGTATTCGGCGATGCCCTCCAGAAGATGCACGCCGCGGAACTCAGGCCAAAGCGTTGGAGTGACGTAGATCTCGGCATAGGCTAATTGCCAGAGCAGAAAATTGCTGAGCCGCATTTCACCGCTGGTGCGAATCACCAGATCGGGGTCCGGCAAATGTCTCGTGTAAAGATGACGGGACACTGATTCTTCATCAATCTCCAAATGTTCAAGGCCGCCGTTGCGGGCCGCCGACTCCACAATCGAACGAAACGCGTCCACCAGTTCCGTTCTAGCGCTGTAATTCAGCGCCAGCGTCAGTACCGTCACGGTGTTGTGCGATGTCGCTTGCCTCGCCCACTCCATTTTGTCCTGTACCGACGGAGGAAGCTCGCGCAGCCTGCCGATATATTCCAGCCGGATATTCTGCTTGTTCATGGTCGCGACTTCGGATTTTAAGTAGCGGCACAAGAGCGCCATCAGGAAGTCAACTTCAGTCTTGGGACGCTTCTTCCAATTCTCTTCCGAGAACGCATAAAGTGTCAGCGCAGGAATTCCGATGGACGACGCTGTTTCGACCGTCGAGCGCACCGATGTGAGCCCGGCGCGGTGTCCGGCGACGCGGGGCAAGTGCCGCTTCTTGGCCCAGCGGCCATTACCGTCCATTATGATGGCGATATGTCTCGGAAGTTGTTCCGGATCGAGGCGCGAATAAGCTTCCGCTTCCTT
>JBOGLB010000307.1:0-3918 GCA_050745965.1 Terriglobales bacterium
GAACGTGAGGGCCGCGTCAATGGAACCCTGCGTCTCCTGGGCATTCACACCCAAAACGGAGAAGGCGGATTGGCCGCGTTGCACGATCCCTCTCGTGTAAATCGGGCCGAACGAATGCTTCAGATCGGTCGAAGTCGTCAGTTGCGAAACGGTAAATCCCGGAAAGCGACGTTGGAGCACTCGTTGGAGCAAGCGCAGATATCCCAGTCGGGCTACTTTTTTCGCCGACGGCGTTCGCCAGTCGCGGTTGCGGCAGATTTCCAGCTTCGTGGGCATGCTTTGACCCAATTTCTGGACTTGGAGTAGCAGAATGTCCTTCTTCACCTCGGCATCGAGCACTCTCCGCACAACGTTCCGCTCGGCGGACCACATATGCAGCAGGCACTTATGGGTCTCTCCGGATATTGAATACTTGGCTTGTGACATGTCAAAAATTACATCGCCATCTTCGACCACAACAGCGGCTTCCATTCCAACGAGAAAATTTTCCACTTCACGAGCCAACGAGTCAGGAGTCACGGTAGGATTGTGTCAATTAAGTAAGGATCTGTCTGTGACGAGTGACCAATGACCCGTCTCCTTTCATGTGCCTGATCACATCAGTGCGCATCGCCACCTTGGCAGGTTAATGGGCCTAATTCTTTTGGGTAATACGACGGAAAGATGCGGCGCAGCAAGCCGATTGAACTTGGCTTTGATATTAGTGATTCAGACCTAAGCCAGACGGGTAATTGCAGAATTTGAGATACAAGCTAGATTTCTAACTGCGCGTCCTCAGCTGAATTGTTGCTTCGTTACAGCCGGCAGCGCCTAAGAACAGGAGATTCTCCATGAAGAACGCGCTCTGCAAAATTTTGCCCGCTCTAGCTATCGCTCTGGTCATCGCCGTGACTTCCGGCATAGCCTCAGCCCAAAGTACAGGAGAAGAAGAAGCATTCACCACGAACTATTTCTCCAACAACACCACCGCTGGAGCGCCAGACGCCACGCTCCGCTTCACCGAAAATGGCAGTGGTGTACAAACAGCCTCAATCATCAACGGGGCACCAGATGGCATCGCTTCTGAAGACGAGTGCGCCATGATTTACGTTTATGCCGCGGATCAGCAGCTGACGACTTGCTGCGGTTGCCCGGTAAGCGCCAACGGTCTCATTCACGAGAGCGTAAAGACCGACCTCACCTCAAACTATTTGACTCGCGTTGAGCCAAATGAGGGCGTGATCCAGATCGTTTCCGGAATTGACCTGGGCGTTTGCGATCCCACGAACGTTCTCGTTTCTCCAGAGATTGAATCCTGGCTGACGCATGTTCAGAACAAGGTGGGCACTGCGTTCCCGATTACCGAGGGTCGAGGAGACGAAGAATTGCTGAGCGATAACGAATTGGGGACTCTCGAGGGAGATTGCGCTTCCGCGATCCGGCTTGGCAGCGGATACGGGGTTTGCTCCTGCAACGTTGAAGCAGTGAAGTAGTTTTTTTGGGAGAATGGCGGACGGGATTTGTCCGCCATTTTTTTGGTTCCTTCCCTGCGCGGCACATTCACTCTTCGTCGGGTTGTGCAATCCAGTGCGATAAGCTGCGGAACCCAACTGGCATATCGGGCTTCTCTGCTAGTACAGATGAAAAACTACGTCCACGTTAATTTCGACAGCAACGGCATTTCCGTCCATAGTGGCGGGCTTAAACCGCCATTTCTTAATCGCCTTAATTGCTTCTTCATCTAAGCCAAAGCCCAGAGGGTGCCTGACCGAAATGTCGCGCGGTAAGCCGTCCGCTCCCACGACTAACGAGAGCACTGCGGTGCCCTCAACTCTTGCCTTTCTCGCTTCCTTCGAATATTTTGGCGCAGAATTTTTGAGAAGATGCGGTGGCACCTGCGCGCAGGGTGGGGGAGTCTTATCACTGCACGGTTTCAGCACTAAGGCAGAAGATTTCTGTTTTGTGGTGGCCGTACTTGGAGACTGAGCTTCCGGTTTTCCAGATTGCGGTACAGAGGGCGGGCCGCAAGCCACGTTTTGGGAAAGGACAGTGGGCCCCAGCACCAGGCTCGCGACTAACGCAACTGCGACGCGATTCACGAAGCGATTGTACCCGAATTGACCATTGGTTCTGAGTCTTGATACCGCCCTCAAAGCAGTTCCGTAATCCGTGTGGGATAATCAATAATCCCTCATGGGAGTCTTTCCAATCAAGGCGGCATCCAATTAACGTGGATAAAAATCGTTTCTTCTTCGAACACTACGGACTAACTGAACGTGGCCTGGAAAGTTATCTAGCGGCGGCTTTGTCGGCTGGCGGTGACTACGCCGACCTTTATTTTGAGTATCTTTCTTCGACGGCATTGAGCATGGATGAATCTATGGTCAAGTCGGCATCCCAGGGAATTTCGGCTGGATGCGGCGTACGGGTGATTTCCGGTGAACGTACCGGCTACGCCTATACCGATGATCTCTCGCCGGAACGCATCTTGCACGCGGCACGGACGGCTGCCTTGATCGCGACCGGTCCGTCCAAGACTCCCACCGTCGGCTTTCAGGAAAAACCGGCTCGAAGCCTGTATCCGGTTGCGCTGCCTTCGGTGGACGCCGAAATATCCGCGAAAGTCGAACTGGTGATGCGCGCCGACAAGAGGGCGCGCGCTTACGATCCACGAATTAAAGAAGTTCGCGCCAGCTATATGGACGAGCTTCGCAACATTCTGGTTCTCGGCTCGGATGGAACGTTCGCTGAGGACACGCAGCCGCTGGCCCGATTAAATGTGTCGTGCATCGCGAAGACGGAGACTAATTCCGCACGCGGAAGTTCCGGAGGCGGCGGCCGCGTCGCTCTGGACTTCTTTTTTGGAGAGAAAACTCCGGAATATTTTGCCAAGGAAGCCTCCCGGCAGGCGATTTTGCAACTCGATGCACGCGAGGCTCCTGCCGGGGAGATGGAAGTGGTGCTTGGTCCCGGCTGGCCCGGTGTGCTGCTGCACGAAGCCGTGGGCCACGGGCTGGAAGCAGATTTCAACCGCAAGCAGACTTCCGCATTCGCGGGACTGATCGGCAGGCGCGTAGCCAGCGAGAAATGCACGGTCGTTGATAACGGAACCATGCCCGGCCGCCGAGGCTCGCTGAACGTGGATGACGAGGGCGAGCCGACCCAGAATACCGTTCTCATAGAAAACGGAATTCTAAAGGGATATCTGAGCGACAAACTCTCAGCGCGGCTTCTGGGCGTGGCCGATACAGGAAACGGCCGCCGCGAAAGTTACGAGCACATCCCGATGCCGCGCATGACCAACACCTACATGCTGCCGGGGGATGACGCCCCTGAAGACATCATTCGCTCGGTGAAACACGGCATTTATGCTGTGAATTTCGGCGGAGGTCAGGTGGACATCACTAACGGCAAGTTCGTTTTTGCGGCTTCCGAGGCCTACATGATCGAGGATGGCCGAGTAACAGCCCCAATAAAGGGGGCAACCCTGATCGGCAATGGCCCCGATGTTCTTACCCGAGTCTCAATGGTCGGAAACGATCTGAAGCTGGACGAAGGGGTTGGGACTTGTGGAAAAGATGGGCAGGCGGTTCCGGTTGGGGTGGGTATTCCGACGATCAAGATAGACCGGTTGACAGTAGGCGGCACCGCCAAAAAGGATTCCGGCGGGTTCATGCAGTAGTGGAGTTATGAAATGAAGATCGGATTCAGTGCCTCAATTCCTCGGCACGCCCAAAAGCCGGTAGCATTGTGCTCCGGTGACGACGTGGAATTCCTTTGCACCGCACCTGTCCGACAAGGTGATGAGATTGAGTTTGGCGACCGAAAGTTTAAGATAATTGGGCAGCCTGAGACCACGGCTTCGAAAGTGGAAGATGCAGCCAAGAAGTTAAATCTGCCCCATTTAATGCAGCTAGCTAAGGTCGAGCCTTTCGGGTA
>JBOGLB010000308.1:0-8673 GCA_050745965.1 Terriglobales bacterium
TTTTCCGGTGGGCGTTACTTATGGCTGGAACACGACGGAGTTTATGCCGTGGCAAACCTGCGTGGAGGATCTGAGTTCGGCGAGGATTGGCATCGCGCCGGAATGTTGGATAAAAAGCAAAATGTCTTCGATGATTTCCTCGCAGCCGCCGAGTATCTCATTTCTGCGAAGTATACAGACAAGAATCATCTTGCGATCCAGGGCGGGTCGAACGGGGGCTTGCTGGTTGCCGCGGCATTTACGCAACGCCCGGATCTGTTTCGTGCCGTGATTTGCCAGGTTCCTCTGCTCGACATGTTGCGATATCAGAACTTTCAAATCGCCAAGCTTTGGATTCCCGAATACGGCACCGCTGATGATGCTAAGCAATTTGAGTGGCTTTACGCTTATTCGCCCTATCATCACGTTAAGCCGGGGGCCAAATATCCCTCCGTTTTATTTACGACGGCGGAGTCCGACACCCGCGTGGATCCGATGCACGCCAAAAAAATGACGGCGCTAATGCAGGCGGAAGCGGCGAATGGGCGCAGCCGAGAGCGTCCGATTCTCTTGCGGATTGAATCTAAGGCCGGACACGGAATCGGAAAGCCAATCACCAAACAAATCGAAGAAGCTACCGATGTCTATTCGTTTCTTTTCTGGCAGTTGGGCATGAGGCCATAAGCCTTTCAACTGGATTCGACCGATATTCAATCTTCCGGCGTGAGTTAAGATTGGCTAAGCTGCTATGCAGGGTACCGGAGCCAAATCGTTGGAAGTCGGCACCAAACAGCATTCCCATCTGAAGAATAACCGTCGCTGGGTGCGGCAGAAAGTGCATCTGCCAGCCCAAGCGGGTCTGACCGGAGCCTTAGCCGACAAAGGTTCTGACCCCGTCGAGATTCTTGACCTCAGCGAGGATGGAGCGTGTATTCAGACCTCCTTGCCGCTCAAGCCGGACTCCATGGTCACTTTGTCGCTGGACCTGATGGAAACCAATGGGTTCGTTTCCACCTCGGGGGTAGTGATCTGGTCCGATCAACGCGGGCGCAACGGGATTCACTTTCGTGAGATCTCCGAGGCGGCGCGGCAACAGCTCAAGAATTGGCTCGCTAACCATGCAGCGACGGCTGGCGAGAATGAGACCCAAGCTACCGGACCTGGCGAATTTGGCCCGCGACCGGTGCGTGGGCAGGCGTCGTTTCGTCCCGAGGCGAAACGGGAAACTGTGAGGCGTGAATTTGCCAGGCGCGAATTTGTAAAACAATCTCCGGAGCAGACCAGGGCTGCGCTTGCCGCTTCCAATAAGGAGCTTCCGCTATTCATTCCAGGCGATTATTCCTCCATCCTTAGCGCGCTGGTGGCAGTCAAGCGCGAAGTGGAGGCTACTGGCACCGATCTGGGCAGAGCTTTGCAACTTCTGGCCGCCCGCGCTCTTTCTCTTAGCCGTTCCTCGGGGGCGGCCATAGCTCTCGCCAAAAACTCTGAGGCGACCGAGATGATCTGCCAGGCGCGCGCCGGCTCGGACGCCCCCGGATTGGGAGCCAAATTACAGGTTGGTTCCGGTTTTTCCGGCGAGTGCGTGCGTAGCGGCAAGACGCTTCGTTGCGATGATGCTGAAACCGATTCGCGGGTAGATCGGGAAGGCTGCCGGCAACTGGGAATTCGGTCAATCCTTGCGACTCCAGTTCGAAATCACGATTCAGTGGTTGGCATTTTGGAGGTATTTTCCCCGGATGCCCGTTCTTTCAGTTTGAATGAAGAGAAGACACTTGAGCGGCTTGCGCAAATGATTGGGGGGGCGCTGGAACGCGCGGAGATGGGGAGTGCTGAAGCGGCCCCCGCCGCAGCCACGATTTCCGCACAGGATTCTCCTGTCCAACCCTCGCAACCCGCACGGTTGCCGGCGCAATTTAAAATCCCGACTCAGATCGAAAAGTGGATTGATCCTCCTTCCTCTCCACTTCGAAAGTGGCTGCCAATAGCCCTTGGAGCCATTGTCGTGGTTGTTTTGGTGTGGCTCATTCTGTCTGGCGCAGTATCTCGAAATATTTTTAAAACCTCTCAGCCCCCGCCTTCCCCGCAACACAACGCGGGTAACGCTCAAGGCTCAGCGCCGGCTCCACAGACCACCGACCTCGGGAGGTTGCGTAAACTGGCTCTCGACGGCGATCCCAATGCTCAATTTGATCTGGGCGCGCGTTACGCCACCGGGGAGGATGTTAAACAGGACTATACCGAATCCGTCCGCTGGTTCACCCAGGCAGCCCAACAAGGGCACGTCATCGCCCAGGCTACGCTGGGCGCTTATTACTGGGCGGGAAGAGGCGTTCCCCAGGATTTAAGCAAGGCTTATTTCTGGTCCGAGATAGCGGAGGCAGGTGGAGACGCGGCCAGCAAGTATCGCGTAACTGTCCTCACCGCGCGAATGTCGCATAGTCAGGTGGCCGCCGCCCAGCAACAAGCCAATGATTGGATCAAGAAGCATCAACCCGCCGTCAAACCGTCCGAGTAGATATCGAGTAGATATCGAGGTTTTTCTTTTTGGTGCGTGAAAAAGTCCGCGATCTGATCGCGGACTTCTGCATTCAAGCTAGGCATCTATGGAAGATCTAGTGTCTTGGACCGCCGTGGCCGCCACGTCCGCCGCCACCATGACCGCCGCGTCCTGGACCTCCTCGCCCACGGCCTCTTCCACCTCCGCCGCCCGGACGACCACCGCGTCCACGGTCTCCACCTCGATCTCCGCCCCGGTCACGATCTCCACCTGCGCCGCTTCCGGTACCTACAGGCGCACGGGGAGCGGAGTCACGGTTGAAATTCGGTTCATCGTCGGCAAAGTCGCCTCCGCCCTCGATGGTTAGAGCCGGAGCCGGCGCGTCACCATTGGTCGGTTCCATTCCACCTTCAGGGGGAATTTCACCGCCGCCCATCTTCGCGCGCTGTTCTTTGAGAATCGCTTTGCGAGAAAGACGAATGCGGTTGCCTTCAACCGCGAGTACTTTGACCAGCACCTGATCGCCTTCTTTCAGTTCGTCGCGAACGTCTTTGATGCGATGCTCCGCGACTTCGCTGATGTGCAGCAAGCCGTCGGTGCCGGGAAGAATTTCGACGAACGCGCCGAAGTCCGCCAGCCGGGAAACCGTACCCAGATAGGTCTTGCCGATCTCGGCGGTCGCGGTGAGATTGCGTATAATTTCGAGCGCCTTATTAGCGGAAGTCTCGTCGTTCGAAGCAACGTTGACCTTGCCGGAATCTTCGACGTCAATCTTCACGCCAGTTTGCTCAATGATGCTGCGAATCATTTTGCCGCCGGGCCCAATCACGTCGCGGATTTTATCTACCGGAATTTGCAACGTGTAAATGCGAGGAGCAAATGTCGAAACCTTTTCGCGATGCCCAGCAAGGGCTTCGTTCATTCTGTCGAGGATGAACAGTCGCCCGCGCTTCGCCTGGGATAGCGCTTCCCGCATGATCTGAGCCGTGATGCCGCCGACCTTGATATCCATCTGAAGGGCGGTGATGCCGTCCTTTGTACCGGCGACTTTGAAATCCATGTCGCCGTAGTGATCTTCGGCGCCTGCAATGTCGGTGAGAATTGCGTAGTTATCGCCTTCTTTCACCAAGCCCATCGCAACTCCGGCAACCGGAGACTTGAGCGGAACGCCCGCATCCATCAACGATAATGAAGCGCCGCAGACGCTCGCCATGGATGACGACCCGTTCGACTCCAAAATATCGGAAACCACCCGCATGGCATACGGCCAGTTTTCTTCGGTCGGTAGCGCGGCCGAAAGAGCTCGTTCAGCAAGCGCGCCGTGGCCGATTTCGCGGCGACCCGCGCCTCGAAGAAACTGAACCTCTCCAACGGAAAACGGCGGAAAGTTATAGTGAAGCATGAAGCGCTTTTTAGCTTCGCCTTCGAACACTTCAAGGCGCTGCATGTCGTCGCTTGTGCCGAGGGTGGTGGTGACCAGCGCCTGAGTTTCGCCGCGGGTGAAGATTGCGGAACCGTGCGTACGGGGCAGGACTCCCACTTCGCACCAGATTTCGCGGATCTGATCGAAGGCACGTCCATCGGGACGCCGCTTGTCGTTGATGACCTGCTCGCGAAAGATGCGCTCGCGCAAAGTTTCGTAGTAGGTTTTCAACTTGGCGCGACCTTCTTCGTCATCCTCTTTGAGATCGGACATCAATTCTTTCTTGAGGTCTTTAATCAGCGTGTAACTTTCGGCTTTCGGGTGCTTCTGTGTGTCCAGGCGGTCGGTGAGATCCGCTCCAATTTTCTTGTGCAATTTGTCGTAGTAGCTCTGATCAAACTCCGGCGCGGTGACTTCACGCTTCTTCTTCCCAACTTTTTGGCTGAGATCGTTGATGGCGGCACAAATCTTTTTGATTTCGACGTGGGCGAATTCGATCGCGTCCACGACGGTCTCTTCTTTTACTTCTTTCGCGCCGGACTCGATCATCACGATCCCGTCGGCGGTGCCGACCACCATAATGTTCAGCAGGCTGTCGCGCATTTCGCTGTAAGTTGGATTCACGACAAACGCGCCATTCACCAATCCCACGCGCACCGCGCCAATCGGGCCATTGAAGGGAATATCGGAAATTGTGAGTGCGGCCGATGCGCCGTTAATTCCTGCCACATCGGGATCATTCTCGGTGTCTGCCGAGAGCACGAACGCAATCACCTGAGTTTCACATCGAAACCCATCGGGGAAAAGCGGCCGCACGGGCCGGTCTATCATGCGGCTGGTAAGAATTTCGCGCTCACTTGGACGGCCTTCGCGCTTGATGAAGCCGCCGGGAATTCGTCCGCCAGCGTATGTGTATTCGCGGTAGTCAACCGTCAACGGGAAAAAGTCAATTCCCTCCCGTGGATCTGGATTGGCAACGGCAGTGGCCAGAACGACATTGTCTCCGGTTCGCACCACGACTGACCCGTGGGCCTGTTTGGCTAATTTTCCGGTTTCGAACGAAAGGCGTCTGCCGCCGGCAAG
Source organism: Terriglobales bacterium (assembly GCA_050745965.1). Classification (GTDB taxonomy): domain Bacteria; phylum Acidobacteriota; class Terriglobia; order Terriglobales; family Acidobacteriaceae; genus PALSA-188. The sequence goes on from JBOGLB010000308.1 coordinate 4,983, forward strand.
TTCAACAGATACTTCTTGTTTCATTTTTATTTATCCTTCTGGGCTGGAGGGCACATGAGTGCGGATTCGGAAACTGCATGGGGATTGAGCAAATACCAGAGGCAAGATTTCTGACGGTGAACGCCGGACATCCTCATTGGATACAATAACTGGATGGCTCCGATTGCCTTGCGGCAACCGCCTCATCCACCAGAAAGATACCTGCCGACTACTTGCGAAGGCCGAGTTTCTGGACAACGGTTTTATAGCGGTCGGAATCGTATGTCTTGAGATAATCGAGCAAGCGGCGGCGCTTGCTGACTAGCATGAGAAGACCGCGGCGCGAGCCGTGATCCTTCTGGTGAGCTTTGAAGTGCTCCGTCAAGTGACCAATACGTTCGCTCAACAGAGCGATTTGAACTTCAGGGCTGCCCGTATCCGTGGGATGCGTGGCGTACTGGTCAATAAGTGATTGCTTTTGCTCTCTCGCTAGCACTAACCTAATGCGCTCCTGTCCAATTTTCGATTTTCGATTGTAACGTTATTGAGGTTAACACGTTGTTTGGGAAGGTGTAAAGCAGAGCAGAACAGGAAGTTCGCATGGAGTTCCGAAAATGACATCTAACTCCCGATATTCGATGCTGGATTCAATGGACATCCGTTGCTCGCGTTGCGGTTACGAAAATAATCCCCAATTTCGGTTCTGCGGAATGTGCGGGGCGGCTCTGCGGCCTCAAGATCCAGACCAGCCCGAAGAAGACCGGAAAACAGACGTAGCCACCGAGGGGAACATTATTTCGCAACGCCTCAGGGAGCATGGCGTCGCGCCAGCCGACCCAATGCCCGTCGAACCATTGATCGCGGAATTAACGGCTGCGCAAAAAATTCAGGCAGAGCAAACCGCGCGGAGTTACTCCCGCGAATCGCGAGACGAATATCCGCAAGAGCCTTTTCACGGACAGCGATCGCCAGTCCCGGTCACGGGACCATCGTTTCTCGGTCTTTCTGATGGCGGGGATGACCGCCGTGTCGAATACCTGCTGGAAGATGAACCGCACCAAGGGCGCATGGGAAAGGTCATCGGCACACTGTTAGTGCTCGCGATTATCGGCGGCGGACTTTTTTACTGGCGAAAGGCCGGATATCCGTGGCCTCCGTCCGTCTTGCATACCGCGACTCAATCACCTCCGCCAAACTCGACAGCGGGATCAAGTTCGTCGTCGGGAAACAATGGCGGCGAAACGTCTTCCGCAGCAACGCCACCCGCTGCGAGCCCGGAAGAATCAGCGAAACCGCAGGCCGAGCCAGGAAATGCACCCGCGACCAGCGACGCGGGCATGAAGGCGTCGGCGCCGGATACTTCGGAGGCGCAGAGTTCCGAGAACACAACACCTGCGGACAAGACTTCTGACACGGCAAGTAATTCTGTCGAGTCGAAACCTCCTACAACGCCACCCTTGGAAGAGAAAACCCCGGCGCCCGAATCGGCGAAGTCTGAAGTCGCGAAACCCATACCCTCGCGGCTTCGCGCCTCCAAATCTTCGCCGGCAGCGGCCGCCATCCCGAATCCTGCCGAAGATAGTACGTTCCTCGAAGGTCAAAAGTATTTATACGGAACCGGCGGAGTAGCTTCGAACTGCCCCCGCGCGCTGCAATATCTAACTACCTCCGCGGGCAACAATAATTCCAAGGCGCAAAGCACTCTGGCAACCATGTATGCCACGGGCCACTGTGTGCCGCGCGACCTGCCGCTCGCCTACCGATGGTTTGCCCGCGCGTTGCATCAAGACCCCCGCAACACCCGTCTGGACCGGGACGTCGAAATCATGTGGAACCAGATGACTCCGCAAGAAAAGCAGCTGGCGTTGAAGAATGAGTGAACGGCGGGATCAAATGATGATTCTGAAGACGTGCCTGCATTGCGACTTTGAAGGGGCCCAGCTTTAAGCCGCGCCGTTAGTCAATTTGAAAGGATTTATGGCACGCCTGAACGGGCTGCGGAAAAACTTGACGTTGCGTTTGTTTTTGGGTGGCGCAGCGGTTCACCGCTGCGATAACCGCTCACTCTCAATATGAGCCGCCGAGCTCAGTTGGTCCGCGAGAAAAAGACTTTTTCCGCAGTCTGTGAAGGCGTGCCCCTTCAAGACCAATCGCGAGCATTTTTTTGCCGACTGAAAGACGCCCCTCTGCAAAGAACACTCCGAATCCCCAGGAGATGGCATCGCGAAACGATGAACCCCCCTTCCCGATGCTAAGATGATGAGGAGCATGCCAGACAAATCCCATCTTTCTTCTGTATTGGATCCAGCCGAAGTTCCGGTTCAAGTTGCTGTCCGCCCGACGACCGTGGGGTTCGTAAGCCTGGGTTGCCCCAAGAATCTTGTGGATAGCGAAGTGATGATGGGCATGCTTGCGCACGCCGGGGCGGAATTGGTTCCCAGAGCCGAAGATGCCGACGTAATTGTCGTCAATACCTGTTCTTTCATTGCCAGCGCTCAGCAGGAATCGGTGGACACAATTCTTGAAATGGCGCGACACAAGAGCGGCGGCAAAGCTCGCAAGCTCGTAGTCGCGGGTTGCCTGGTCGAGCGTTTCCGCGACGACATTCGCAAAAATATTCCTGAAGTGGACGCCGTCGTGGGTACTGGCGAACTCGAAGGCATTCTCGGCGCAGCGGGACTAACTCCGAACTCAAACGTTCCGGCTTCGCCGTTCAACATTCTGACTTCTCGTCCGGAAGCAGACGCCCGCGCGGTGCAGGGACGATTCTCCCGCGAAACCTGGGATGGGGCAATCGCCGACCTGCCAAATTATCTCTACACCGACGCGACGCCGCGCATGCTCGCCACACCAAAATATACGGCGTACATCAAAATCGCCGAGGGCTGCGATCACCCTTGTGCCTTCTGCATTATTCCGCAGCTTCGCGGTAAGTTTCGGTCGCGGCGGTTTGAATCGGTAATCTCTGAGGCGAAGCGCCTCGCTATGGCGGGAGTACGCGAAATTACGTTAATTGGTCAGGACACCACTTGCTACGGCGAAGACTTCGGGTTAAAAGATGGATTGGCACTGCTGCTGGAACGTCTGGCTGCGATTGATGACTTACACTGGATTCGATTCCTGTACGCCTACCCGAACAAGATCACTTCGCGGTTGCTCGATACGATCGCCGGGCACGACAAAATTTGCTCCTACATGGATGTTCCATTGCAACATGCCGCGGCGCCTGTGCTCAAACGGATGAAGCGGGGAGGAAGCGCCGACATTTTTTTGCGTTCGATTGAGAAGATGCGCCGCACAATCCCGGGTGTCACACTGCGGACTTCGTTCATCGTCGGATTTCCCGGCGAGACCGAAAAAGATTTCGAAGACCTATGTGAATTTGTTCGCGAAGCCCAGTTTGATTGGATGGGAACTTTTGGATATTCCGACGAGGAGGGCGCCAGTGCATTTGGATTGCCGGAAAAGTTGCCTGATCGTGAAATCGAGCACCGTCGCAAGCATCTGATGCAGCTTCAGCGGGGCGTTAGTAAGCGCAAAAAGAAAACTCTCGTTGGCACCGAAGTTGATCTGCTACTGGAAGGAACGTCCGATGAGAGCGATTTATTGCTCGAGGGGCGAACCGCAATGCACGCACCGGAAATTGATGGCAAAGTATTCATAAACGACGTTCCACAAGACATTGTGCCGCAGGCTGGCGAGTTTTATCGCG
>JBOGLB010000309.1:0-5925 GCA_050745965.1 Terriglobales bacterium
ATCCTCGTCGGCATCGAAGGCCACCGCAGTAAGACCGTATGAACTGCGGCATGCCGCAATACCGGATTCCTTTGAAACATCAGTGAAGGTTCCGTCTCCATTATTGCGATAGAGATAATGACCGGGCCTGCCCAAGCCGTTGGGTCCGCAGTTCGTTGGCACTCCTTCGTAGTTGCAGTTGGGTACGTTCAGTGAAGGCTTCGGAGCAGTTGCCAGATCAATTTCTACGTAGTTCGAGACGAAAAGATCAAGCAACCCATCGCGGTTGTAGTCGACGAAAGTACAGCCGCTATTGAAACGAGTGCTGGGATACAGCAGGCCAGCCTTGGCGGTCACGTCTGAAAAAGTTCCGTCGCCATCGTTATGGTAAAGACGGTTCTCCCCATAGTAGGTGACGAATAGATCCTCAAAGCCATCGTTGTTGTAATCGCCAACGCAAACTCCGTAAGCCCATCTGGCGTCAATCAGTCCCGCTTTCGCGGTCACGTCGGTGAACGTGCCATTTCGATTGTTCCGATAAAGGCGATTGCTCGCACCGGGTGGAACCCCCTTCAGGCGGCGGCCTCCGAGGATGAAAATATCCATCCAGCCATCATTGTCGTAGTCGAAGAATGCGCAGCCCGCACCCATCGTCTCTACGATGTACGTGATATGACCTTCCTCGCCGTAAACCATCGTGTGTGTGAGCCCTGCGTTCGCCGCAATGTCTACAAATCGGGAGAATGGGGCAGAAACCTTCGCTGGAGTCGAGGTTGAGAAATGGCCAGGAACCACCGTGGATGCAAACAGCCCGGGAAACAATTGGAGCACGCTGCGGCGAGTCCAATGGCCCGGTTTTGCAGGGATCATCCTAATCAAAGTCTATCAGGTGTTCGCCGATGCAATGCTCAGCGTTGCGCTTGAGCGGCTGTAAGGTCTTTGCGCAATTGCAGGGCTTGGGTATTTTGCGGATCAAGCCGAAGGGCGCTGGCAAGAGCTTCCTGGGCCTCGGGGAAACGAGATTCCATGCCGAGAGTCGCGGCCAAACTGACCCATGCCTGAGTGTAGCCCGGCGCGGCTTGAACCGCCAGACGAAAGTGCTCTTCGGCAGAAGCAGGGTCACCATCCTGCGATAACAGATAGCCCAATTGGTTCTGGGCAACGGCAAGCTTGGGATCAATCTTGATCGCTTGTTCTAACGCGCTTCGTTCGGCCTTGATATCGCCAGTACGATCCAACGCCATCGCCAGCTTGAAGGTAAGCGTAGCATCCTGCGAGTATGCCTTAACTGCTTCAGTATAAAAAGCTACAGCCTTCCGGGGGTCGCCTGCAGCCAGTTCTTTGTCCGCTTGTGCCGCCTTACTGGCCGCTAAGGTGCGATCTGATTGAGCTTGGGCTTCCTGCTGATAAAGCTTGAGTTGTTCCTGCGCAAGTTGAGTTTCCCCGAGTGTGCGAAGAACGGACGCAAGCTCAAAGCGCACCTCAGGGTCAGGCGCTCCCAGCGCAATAGCCTTCTCGAGTTGCACTCTTGCATCGTTAGGATCTTTAAGCTGGGCCAGCACAACTCCAAGGTTGTAGCGGGAGTTGTAATGGTTGGGATCAATAGCTACTGCTTGTTGAAGATGGTCGCGCGCGGCAGCGTATTCACCCGCTCCACGCTCAAGGACACCACTCAGATAAAGTACTCCGAAATCATGAGGCGCAGCGATAAGCAGCTTGCCGGCGAGCGGACGCGCACGAGCTACATCATCAGTAAGCACCAGGACGTGAAGGTAAAGTATCTGAGCGCCCAAGTCTCGGGGATGCAGCTCGACGGATTTTTTCGCCGCTTTTACAGCATCCTCATAACGTACTTGCCTGACTAATGAGGCAACAAGCGCGGTCGAAAGAGGAAGAGATGACGGATTTGCATTCAGGGCTTGGGCCAGAACATCAGTGGCCGCATCAAGCGTTCCCGCCTTGCTGTAAGCGTCCGCGAGGTCGAGCGTCAGATTTTCGTCGGGTGGGCCCGAACGTAAGAGGCCGATGGCAGAACTATAGTCTCCGCTGGCGATGAGGAGCTTGGCGAGTCCGTCGAGAGCGGTAGTCGAATGGGGATCAATCTGCAACGCCGCCTCCCATTGGGCTTTGGCGTCTTCGTTCCGTCCCAGTTGACCCAGCGTAAATGCCAGAATGATGTGCGGCTTGAGGGCTTCGGGCTTGAGACGAACGGACTGTTGAAGCGGGGCAATAGCCTCCTGCGGATGGTGCGACGAATAGAGGCTGAGTCCTAGAAGATATAAAAGGTCCGGAGAATGTGGGTCTAGTTTGACGGCAGCTTTATACGATTCGGCCGCGCAGGCGTATTGCCCATGATTGCCGAACCAGAAGCCGCGTTCGGAGTAGGCTGCCGCCGCAGGATGGTTATGCACTTTAACCTCCAAGGCATGCGGTCCGGCGCATTCCGCTCTCACAAACGGAGTTATCAAGCAAACTGCAAGCGCTAGACCCGCTGTTACAACTATTCGGCGCATCCCCATTTTATTGACTTCGTACCTTCAAACCGACATAACGACTTCATCAGCGAGCATAATCGAAAAAAAGCAAGCCCTGCAAGATGCGCCTAGTTGGGATAGGGTTCGCCTGGCTTTACAATCCGGATTTCATGATCCGTGAAAGTCATCAAGCCGTTGGGTAGTTTGACTTTAGGCATGTGGCAACTCACGCAATCGGACTTCGCAACTGGACAAACCGTCGCGTCGGTGGCGGAGGCAGCCGCTGGGTGAGCGGAAGAGCCATGGCACGCTAGGCATCTTCCATCGTAGGAAGAATCGTCGCGCACAAGATCCTGGTGCGGATCGTGGCACGCAATGCAACTAATACGCGGATCAGTTCCGTCGAAGCATTTGCTGTTCGCCAGCCGATACGGCTGAAAGCGAACGTTTATCTCGCCTCGCCACTGACTTCTGATGACCATATCCCACGTACGATGACACTGCCCGCAAAAGTTCGATAAGTCCTCAGACGATAATTTACGCAAGTCCGGCGGAGCGGAACCGTATTCTCCCTGTGTCGCGTCCACAAGGTGAGCGCTTGAACCCTTGTGACAATGTTCACAGGTCACGCCAGGCTGTAAAGATTCCAGATCCAGTTTTTCGTTCGCGACAGCATTCGTCGCATGGCAGCCAAAGCAATCTTTCGGCTCATGTTTCTGGAGTTTCCGCCCAACCGCCTCATCAAGGGTGGCTGGTTCCAGGCTGCTGTCTCCGGTCGTAACTTCCAAGCCCTTTATGGACGGATAATAGCTCACCATGCTCTCGAAGTAATCGCCGTTTCGTTCCAGAAACCATGTTTGCGCGCCGTATCCGAAGTTCCAATGAATTGGCAGCGAGATCGTGTGCGCACCGTCAGTCACGCTGTAGGTACTTTTATCACCGTGGGTCTCAACGGTGTAGGTGTATGCGCCCCTGTGAAACGTCAATTTCGGATGCTCCCTGAGCGTCGGGTCGTCTCCCGGAAGTTCCAGGGCTCGTCCCATTGGGGTCTTCGGCTGACTTGCCGACTTGGCGGCGTGGCAACTGGCGCACGCAGATTCGGCACTGGCCGGTTGCACTTGCCCGAAGGCGGGCACGATGGAAGCACAGAACAAAGCGAGCGAAAATATTTTAAGGATTCGCAACCCGAGTCGTTTCATCTTTGGTGAGTTGCAGACACAAAAGGCGCTCGCGCCGGGCATCCTGCTTTCGTCCGAGCTCTGAATAGGCCTTGGCGAGGGCAATATGGGTCTCGAGGTTCTGCGGTTCAGCCTGTAAAGCCTTTTGAAGATGAGTCAATCCTTCTTTTGCATCCCCTGTTTCAACCAGCGAGCGGCCGAGCATCAGCTGTGCGCTGGGGAATGTTGGCTTTTCCTCCACTGCTTTTTGAGCATAGATCAATGCATCAGAAGGATCGCTTCTTATCAGGGAATTCCACGCAAGCATTAAGCTGGCGGCTGCGTTTGAAGGCGTTATCTGCAATTCTCGCTTAAATTCGGCGACTGCCTGATCAGGATCCGTCGGGACCAATAAGTAACCATAAAGATGATGCGCATTGGTCGCCGTGTGGAAACGCTGGAAAAAATCCTGTAACTTTTGTTTTGCCGTTATTTCATCGCCTGACATGAAGTAAAAGGCCGCCTCACCTGCCATCATGAATAACTGGCGTTGTTCGGGCTTAACTTCTTTTGGTAACAGCGGCGTCCGCAGGCCCGCCAGCCCGATGCCTTCAAATAAATCCGGGTTCGCCGCCGCGTGGGCTTTGGATAACACCCCATATTCTTTCAGCGCATCGCCAAATTTTCCGTTACGAGTAAGCAGCAGGGCTTCGTGGTATTGCAGAATCTCTGCGTTGCGCGGTTGGTTCGCCGCCCCCAAAGAGAGGCCACGCTGAATGTCCTGCAACGACTGAACGTACTCGCCGGTTTCAAATTCGCATAAGCCGCGCAAGGCAATTGCCGGACCGGCCCTCGGATTGATTTCTATGTAATGAGTGAGAGCATCGCGGGCAGGCCCGTACGCGTCAGTGGCGTACTGTAGCGATCCGAGAAACCACCAACCATCCGGCCATTTTGGGTTAATCGCGACAGCCTGATTGTAAAGATCAATGGCCTGTGGGATGTTGTTCTGCTCGCGAGCCGCCGTTGCCTGCAGGACCAAATCGTCAAAGCCAGAAGGAGCATTCTGAGCCGGCGCATGCATAGAAAGCAGGAGAAAAATCACCAATATCAAGCGCGAGACACTCCGTCCCTGTCGCTCGCTGGCGTTCAACTCCGTCATCCCTCGCCTCCAAAATCATTTTACATCTGCGGGAACGGGCGGAGGACAGGGGAGCGCAGTTCATCTTCGCTTTAAGGGATAACGGCCGACCTCAGAGAACTTATCGTTGCGAATTCGACGCTGCGGAGGCCTGTGTCGGTGGCTCCGGCGCCAGTGGGAGCGCAACCTCCAGCGTGCCGATGTGTTCCGTTGCTTTGTCGCGCACTCCTACACGGATCGAAGCCGCTTTATCAGGCACATCAATGTTTTGCTCAATGTGATAGCCGGTATGTTGAGGGGAGGCCTGTTCGGCGGCCGAGGCCGGGTCGCTGGCCATTTGCACAATACTGTTGAGAATCATTCCGTCCCGGTCGTAAACGACAGTCGTAAACTCAAGAGCAGCAGCTTCCCCGCCAGGAACATTGGGTCTGAACTGGCGTGTGGGAACAAAGAAATCCGCAGCGTACGGCTGGACCTGAAACGCCCTGAGTTGCGCGCCCTTGCGGTGTTTCACTGCAAAAGCGGGTTGATCGGCAAAATACTTCAATTGAACTGGCGTCGCGGTCGCGGCTGGCGCAACCGGGTGGATATGAACGCTAAAAAATACCTCGTGAGCCTGCGGTGCGCCGTGCTGCATATTCGCGTAGAGCAACTCGCCAGGCTGACTCGCGGCGGGCTCCGTTGAGGAATTCGACGCTTTGTAGGTTGAATGTCGGGGTGAGTTGGGATCCTCCCCGTAGTACGAACGGCGATATGCCAAATGATAGCCGCGGCGCGCAAGCTCCACCTGGATCGCGCGCAGGCTGCCATTGTAATTCTCATTTGTAGGCGAGTAGCTGAGGGTATAGTAAGTTGCGCCCATCTGGGTGAGTTCAGCCAAGGACTCTTTGAGGCCGTTATTACTATGGAAGGCATGGCCTCCCGTCTCGTACGCAATTTCGTCTTGCGTGGCATAGCTGCTGTTGAGCAAAGAATAACCCGGCCCCGGAGCTGCATTGCTCCCCGCTCCGGTTGAGGCAGCACCCCCCGGGGCAGCGTTGCTTCCCGCCCCGGTTGAGCCAGCGGCACTCCCTACCGATCCTGTGCTGCGGTCGCCGCTGCGGGAATCGGTATAAACTCCGCCTCCTGGCGTGGCTCCGGATGGGGCATAAGAATCCGTTACAACCACTCCCCG
>JBOGLB010000310.1:0-3198 GCA_050745965.1 Terriglobales bacterium
GCTCAGAGTTGTGGCTCAGGCGATCAAAGCGAATATTTACGAGGGTGAAGTCGGAGAAGCGAATACTGCGACCGTGGAACGCCTTGCGAAAGAAGCTCGAAAAGAAGCGATTAACACCGGTTCAGATGTGCTCATCGTAGATACGGCGGGGCGCTTGCACATAGACGACCAATTGATGGACGAGATGCAATCGCTCAAGCGGCTGCTCAATCCACAGGAAATATTATTCGTCGCCGACGCCATGACCGGACAGGATGCGGTGCGGTCAGCCGAAGAATTCCACAAGAAGCTGTCGCTGACCGGGGTGGTGCTCACAAAAATGGACGGCGACGCCCGCGGAGGCGCGGCGCTTTCAATTCGCCAGGTCACCGGCCAACCCATCAAGTTTATTGGCGTGGGCGAGAAGTACGACGCGCTTGAACCTTTTCATCCCGACCGAATCGTTTCCCGCATTCTTGGGATGGGTGACATTCTGTCACTGATCGAGAAAGCTGAACAGCATGTTGACAAGAAAAAAGCGCAGGAAATGGCGAGCAAGGCGCTGGCTGGAGACGGATTTTCGCTCGAGGATTTTCGCGATCAACTGCTTCAGATCAAGAAAATGGGATCTATGCAGAGCTTGATTGGCATGTTGCCGAGCATCGGTCCATTTGCGGGTCTGCAAAAAGCAGCCGACAAAGTGGATGAAAAACAAATCGGCCGCGTGGAAGCCATTATTAACTCAATGACAATTCACGAGCGTTTGCATCACGAAGTGATGAATGGAAGCCGGCGCAAGCGAATCGCTCGCGGCTCCGGAACCACCGTTCAGGAAGTGAATAATCTATTACGCCAATACGCCCAAATGCGAAAAATGTTCAAGCAGATGGGGAAGGCCGGCTTCGCGCGAAAATTTGCCGGCATGAAGTTTCCCGGAATGTAAACATTTACGAATCAGACACTTTCTGTAGCTGGGAGTGCGTTTTCGCCTCTACAATGAATTCACGCTCTTGCATTTAGGTGGAACGAGCATTCGGCGCCAGGGTATCCAATGCCTTCGCGATCCAGGAAAAAGAAGCTCGTCAAAATCCTTTCGCCGAAGGACCCAAAAGCGCGGGACGAAGGACCGCGCCTCATCCCCCTGGGTGATCGTCAGGCTCAAGGTTCGGCATCGTCGCGCATGGACTATTATTTGTCTCTTGCCGATAAAATGCTCGGATTAAAGCGTGAGCCATGATACGCGGGCGGAGAAGCTATATCGCCGGCACCGCTACGCCCATGCGGCTATAATCCCGTTTGCCATCTTCATTCAAGGAGAACAGCATGGACCTTTCAGGCCGGGTTGCGCTCGTCACCGGCGCATCCCAAGGCATCGGCCGCGCTTGCGCGTTAAGGCTGGCAAAAGCAGGCGCGACGGTTGCGGTAGCCGCGCGGAACCAGGAAAAACTAGCAGAGTTGGCGCGGGAGATAAATGCAGCCGGAGGAAAAAGCTCAGCGTTCGCTATGGACGTTGCCGACGAAGATCAAATCAAGAGCGCCATCAAACTCGCGCTGACCGAACTTGGGAAAATAGATATCCTGATAAATAACGCCGGCATTACCCGCGATCAACTCGTGATGCGGATGAAGCGGAGCGACTGGGATTCCGTCCTCAACACTAATTTAACTTCAGCGTATCTTTGCATTCAACAAGTCATTGGCTCCATGCTCAAGCAGCGTTGGGGACGGATCATCAACATCACTTCGATTTTTGGGCAGATGGGACAAGCCGGCCAAGCGAACTACGCCGCATCGAAAGCGGGCATGATCGGACTCACCATGGCAATCGCCCGCGAGGTCGGATCCCGAAATATTACCTGCAATGCGATTGCTCCTGGATTTATCGAAACTGCGATGACCGCCGGACTCGCCGAAGACCTCAAGAAAGACGCGTTAAAGATGATACCTCTCGGACGCATCGGCACTCCGGAAGACGTGGCTGCTGCCGTGGCATTTCTCGCGTCTGACGAGTCGTCTTACATCACCGGACATGTCATGAACGTGAACGGCGGAATGTTAATGGGGTAGTGGGCTTTTGGCTCAAACGCGACATGTTCACAGATGAGCCAATGGCTGAAGGCCTTTTCCTAATGCAGTAACGCCAGCTGTTCACAAATTTGCGTGATCATTTCCGTTTGCTCCGGGGTTCTGGTAAGAAACTCGAAACCATGCCGCAGCCCATCTCGATACCGCACCACGGCTCTGATCTTCAGTAGAGCTACAATCCCCGGAAAGGCAAGTTCCAAAGCAACCACTTCGCCTGATTCCAATTCGCCGGAAAGGGTTCCGCCGATTCCGTCCTGCCCGAACTCGTTCGAGCGTCCCCACAACGAGAATCGCTTACCTGACCGAAAAACGTTGACGGTGATGCGTATATCCAGAGGGTAACGCGTGAACCGCCGCATGCTCTTGGTCCCCCGCTCTTGCTTAGGAAAAAATTCGTTCATTGAGACCTTCGACACATAGTCTGGGACTTCACTGTATTACTTCATTTATACGAATGTAGTTGAAGTATGTCTCACAATGATCCATGAATTAATTACTTACTTCAGCCGAAAAGTGCAATTCAAAAAGTCCCGTAAATGCTACGCAGCTCAGTCTATTTCCCTATGGCATATCAAATGCATTCGAAGATGGGCCGGAGTTCTGTGAGGAGGTTAACATGCCAATGGACTGGAGAGAACTGTCTGAAGCTGCAAGCCGCGAACAGGATCCTCAAAAACTGCTTGAGCTCGTCGAAGAACTCGACAAGGCTCTTGAACAGCATGAAAAAGAAATGAGAGAAAAAAATCGTGGTTCTAATGAACATGCGAGGGACAAAGAGTCGAACCTACATCCAACGCTTCCGGTAACCGTGCCTCTTTCTGCCTGACCTCAGGTTCCGAATTGTTCCAGACTGTTTCACGGTGCGCCAGTACCGCGTGCAATACCGGCAGATTTGGTTAGACAATGATATTAGGAACGAGCGTTTGATTTTGATTTTTGTAGGGACTTCTTGACCATCTTCTTTCGTGAATCTTTCGCGCTCAGGAAATCATCTTTCAACTTGGAGGACAATTATGGCGCACGAATTACCCCCGCTACCTTATGACTACTCCGCACTGGAACCTACGATTGACGCGCAAACCATGAAGTTGCATCACGACATGCACCATGGAGCGTACGTAAAAAATCTAAATG
>JBOGLB010000311.1:0-3733 GCA_050745965.1 Terriglobales bacterium
CCGTGACCCTTGCCCTTGGAACAACCGGAGATGAATGTACCGCGATGACGGAATGGGCTGCCGGTGGCGTTGACCGCCTGTATTTCAGCATGAAGCAGCAAGGTCAGGCTGGGTACGTAGACATCACGGCAAATCCCTTTGTGCCGGCGGCCCCGGGGATCACCGATCCCGTAACTGAAGCGGGCGGCGTGAGCGGAATTATAATTGACAACGTAAGCCCCCAGCCGCAGGCTTCCAATATCTACTTTTCTAATAACAACAAGCATCAGGCTGTAAAGCTGAATCAGGTGACGTTACAATAACGTAACGATTTGTTGCAGAAATGTTGTAGACTTTCCACTGCGCGTTGAACATCAACTCGTTAGAATGCGCTACCATGACCTCATGACTCAAAAGAATCCCGACAACGTTGACAGGAAGTCGGGCGATGATGCCATCGCTCCAAAAAGGCGGTACGAAAAGCCTGCATTCAAGTTCGAGAAGGTGTTTGAGACCATGGCTCTGCATTGTGGCAAGACGAGTCCAATCAAGGACGCATGTAAATTCAACCGGAAAAGTTCCTAATGTTTTTGTAGTTCATGCCCGCTGGAACCGATACTTACGAGATACATAAAATAAAGCTGGGTGAGGAGATTCTCTGCTCTGGGGGATCAATCCGTCTGCGAGTATGGGGCACAAGCATGTTGCCTTCCGTTTGGCCGGGGGACGTCGTCATCGTCGAAGGATACGCTGTCACCTCCGTGGTTTGCGGCGATATTATTCTGTATGAAGCGAACGATAGCTTCTTTGTTCATCGCGTAATCGGAAAGTCAGAAGATGGGGTGGGCTGGTTCACGCGGGGAGACGCCCTCCCTCAAGACGATCCGGCGATTACAAAGTCTCAATTGCTGGGCCGTGTATCCGTTATTTACCGCAATGGGAGGACTATTGTTCCGAAGCGGGGACTGGCGCCACTCATGCGCGCGGCAGGATGGATCTTGTCCAACTCCGACCATCTCAGAAGCCTGGCTCTACGGCTTCATTCTCTCCGTAACCGGACAAGGCCCGATGGGGTTGCTCATCTAGCGCGGTATTTCTGAAGCTACAACAAGGTCCAATGCTATTGGCTCCAGGGATAATGAATGATGCAAGCGTGACAACCGCCGATGATTCGGTAGTGGTTGAGATAGGCGGCACCGCGATAGCTTTACAAACTGAAAGTTGTTCTCTGCAACGGCTTTTTAGGGACCGGTATTCACCATTCCTGACAACTTCCCGAAAGGCGCATTCCCGGTTCAAACTTGAGTTAATTGAACCGCCCGCGGACATTGACGAGGATCAGGATCTGCAAGTGAAAATGGATGGAGGACGATGGACCTTCCTCAGAAATGACTTCGACGCCGTATGGGATCCCGGCACGGGCCTCGGAAATATTCGTCAGTCTGCAAATCCGTATTCGCCGGATACGGTCTTGCGGATCGTCCATTCATTAATCCTCGCTCGAGAGGGCGGGTTTCTTCTTCATGCCGCCAGTGCCGTCCGCGATGGATCCGCGTTCCTGTTTGCAGGAGTTTCGGGTGCCGGAAAGACTACCATCTCGCGACTGGCACCTTCAGATGTCACGTTGCTTACCGATGAAATCTCTTACGTAAAACCCGATGGCACGGGATACCGTGCATTTGGAACTCCCTTTGCCGGCGAGCTGTCGAAGCCGGGCAAGAACGTGTCGGCGCCAATTGCCACTCTGTTTCTGCTGGTACAAGGTCCAGAAAACCGGATTGTGACTGTTTCCCCCGACGAGGCAACCCGCTTATTGCTACGAAACATTTTGTTTTTCGCGGAAGATTCGGAGCTTGTAAACTTGGTCTTTCAATCGGCTTGCAATTTTCTTGAAAAGGTCCCAGTGCGCAAATTAGTATTCGTGCCAGACGAGCGAATATGGGAAACAATACGTCCACCAGGGAATTGATGAAGAAGAAATACATTGCGGGAAGTTGCGTTACCGCGGCCAGCGGCGAAGTGATGATCGTGTCGGCCACTGATTCGCGGTTTTTTATCCGCAATGAAGTTGCGACCGGGCTATGGCAGCCCGCCGACGAAATCCTTCTGATTTCGCGCCACCCCTTGGCGTTGGCCGCGACAGGGACGAACCCCTTATGAGCCTTCTCACCGAAATGAATCAGAAAGCGCTGGGATTGGGTGTTCCGCTCAGTGTCCATCTCGACATAACCTACCGTTGCAACGAGCGCTGCGTTCATTGCTATCTCGATCACGATGATCACGGTGAGATGACCACTGCGGAGATTTTCGATCTTCTGGATCAGCTTTCAGATGCCGGAGTGTTTTTCCTGACCTTGAGTGGCGGCGAAGTTCTGATGCGTCGCGATTTCTTTGAAATTGTGGCTTATGCCCGCAATCTTCTATTCAATGTCAAAGTAAAAACCAATGCCGTGATGATTAAAGAAAAGGAAGCGAAGAGACTTCGCGAACTTGGCGTCGAACAGATCCAGATCAGCGTTTACTCTCATCGTCCCGAAGTTCATGATGCCATCACCAAGCTTCCAGGCTCGCTGAAGCGCACGATTAAAGCTATTCGCTTTCTTAAGGAGCAAGGTTTGAAAGTCACAATTGCGAATGTCCTGATGACGGCGAACTCATCCGACAGCGCGGGGGTGATGGCCTTATCCAAAGAACTCGGGGTTCACTATACTTTGGACCCAACCATTACGCCCAAGATGGATGGGGACACTTCGATTTTGCGGCTGCGCATTCCCGGAACAGAACTCCCGGGAATTTTCCACAATGAAGCCCTTGTCGGAGACGTCGAAGAGTATTGCGCCCCCCCGACCGCCCCCGACGAAGACGTCATGGAAGGGTACCCATGCAGCGCGGGCCACACTTCCTGCTACGTCACTCCATACGCGGACGTTTTTCCTTGTGTCCAATTTCCCTTACCCAGCGGAAATTTACGAAAACAGAAATTCATAGATATATGGAGAAATTCGAATGAGTTAAAGGAAGTTCGTTCGATTCGCGCCAAGCATCTCCCGGTGTGTTCAACCTGCTCGCATGTGGGAACTTGCAGCAGATGTCCGGGGTTGGCCTATATGGAGGGCAGCATGAGGGGTCCCTCAACCGCCGATTGCGAAAAGTCGTTCTATCGCACTGGGATTCCCAGCGCCAACATGCTATTAAAATCGCGAACCACACCCTTGGGGCCGCTCATCCAGATTCAGGCCCAGCCGCACTTGTAATTACTTCTCCAACTCTTTGATTGCCTTTATCGCCTCGACACACCCCTGGTCAGCCGATTTGTGATACCAATCCAAAGCTTTCGTTCTATCTTTCGGCACGCCCAAGCCATGCTCGTAAAAATAGCCGATCTTGTATTCGGCGTAAAAAGACTTGTCAGCAGTCTTTGAATACCACTTCATGGCTGCGGCATAGTTCTGGCTCACACCTTGCCCGGTCTCGTACAGCTGGGCAATCCTCACCTCGGATGCAAAGTCGTTTTTGTCGGCAGCAGCCTCGTAATACTTTGCCGCACTGACCATATCCTTAGGTACGCCTTTGCCCCGGTCGTAGATCTGCCCCAATGCAATTTCTGCCTCGAGCTTGCCCTGTTGCGCCGCCAGCCCATACCATTTTACGGCGGTGGGAATGTCCTTTTGTAGACCGCCGAGGCCAAGCTCGTACATTGCCGCAAGGCCATACTCGCCATTCATATTGCCTTTTTCAGCCGCCAGTGTGAACC
>JBOGLB010000312.1:0-7478 GCA_050745965.1 Terriglobales bacterium
GTCAGGAGTGTAGCCAAGGCTGTACTGATTGCGCAGTTCCTCTTCGATCTGGGAATAAATCTGGTCCATGGGTTCCTTTTTGGAGACTTCAAATAACCGGCCTCCGGTTTCCTTAGAGATGCGATCAAGAATCTTTTTGCCATCGGGACGCTGCTCGCGCGGGTACCGATTACCTCCCCCTCTGCGCCCGCCGCCACCCATCGGCCCGCCCATTCCGCCGCCGCCGATACGCGGATACCCAAAGCCGCCGTGATCGCGTTGCTCTCCTCCTCCCATTTCGTCATCCTTGAATAAAATTGAATAAACAACCGTGTCAGCGCGTTGTGCCGTTTCAATCGCCGTTTCGAGAGTTTCTTTGCTGCCGCGGTCCACCCCATCGGACAGAATGATCAGCGCCTTGCGTCCCTGCTGCTTCTTCATCAGTTCGTCGGATGCAAGAAAAACCGCGTCATAAAGCAGAGTCCCGCCGCCGAAATGCCTGCCACGACCCTGGCTGGGATCAGAATGATCCGGATCGCTCCCAGATGTGCTCGCGCGTTTTAGCTCTGGAGTTTGAAGCGAGTCGAGCGCCGCTTCCAATTTCTCCTTCGAACCCGTGAGGTCCTGAAGTAGCTCTACCTCTTTGTCGAAGTGGATGATGAACGCTTTGTCCTTATCTTCGCGCACCATCTGATCCAGAAAACTGTGGCTCGCGCTTCGCTCCTGATCGAGAACACGGCGCTGACTCAAGCTTGTATCAACTAACAGGCCCAGGGTAAGCGGAAGTTCGCTCTCTTTGGCGAAGTATCGAATGTTTTGGGGACGGCCATCTTCGGTCAGCACAAAATCGCTTTGACTGAGGCCGGGAACGATCTTGCCATGCTTATCCCGCACCGTGGCGAGCACGTTGACAACGTTGACCTGTACAGACACAGTTGCGGCGGGAGTGCCTGTTCTTGCGGACGATTGACCAGTTGGACCAGTTGACTGCGCTGACATGCTGCTTCGAAGAATGGTTGTGAATACAAGAAGCACTGTCCACGGAATCAGCGTCGAAAGTGGGGATCTGGTGAAGCGACTTCTGCCCGCGAGTACTGTGGTTTTCTTATTCCGCATAAATTGAAAGACGAGAGTCGGAGAGTGTGTCCATGTAGTGAGAGATGATTCGGGAACGGATGGTTGTGAATCACAACGTAAAAATTTGTAAACACTTCAAGCAGGCTCTAACGAATAACGAAGAATATCGTGGCTTGACGAAAATTTGGGAGGTGTAGTGGCCTACGCCCAGAACGTTCGATCCAATGTTCGGTATTGGATGGCTTCAGCGATATGTTTGGGTTCGAGTGGACGAACTCCGTCAAGGTCGGCGATAGTTCTCGCTACTTTGAGGATACGGTCGTGGGCACGGGCGGTAAGACCTTGTTGCGCCATGGCGCGTTCCAAGAGTCTTTCGCAATCGGCTGAGAGTTCGCAGAAAGCGCGAATGTGGCGAGGAGCCATTTGGGCGTTGCAATAAATTTTCGTGTTTGGCGATTCCGAGAATCTTTTCAATTGCGAATCGCGAGCCCGCATGACCCGTTCCCGAATTGTGGCCGAGCTTTCCGGTTCCGATCCGGACCGCATCTCTTTGTAATTCACCGCCGGTACGTCAATGTGGATATCAATGCGGTCCAGCAATGGTCCCGATATTTTGGACATATAACGCTGGATTATCGGGGGCGTGCAATGACATTCGCGGCTGCGATCATTGAAATATCCACACGGGCACGGATTCATTGCGGCTGCGAGCATGAACCGGGAAGGGAAAGTCAGCGACATAGAGGCGCGTGCGATGCAGACCGTGCCATCTTCCAGCGGCTGCCGCATGACCTCCAATACATTTCGCGGAAATTCCGGAAGCTCATCCAGAAATAGAACGCCATTGTGAGCTAACGAGACTTCACCCGGACGCGGTACGGCTCCTCCGCCGATCAAGCCCGCATCTGAAATTGTGTGATGCGGCGACCGAAATGGACGCACGCCTACCAATCCCGCCCCGGCGTCGAGCACTCCAGCTACGCTGTGAATCTTGGTCGTCTCCAGTGCTTCTTCGAACGTAAATGGCGGCAGGATAGTCGGCATTCGTTTCGCCAGCATGGTCTTGCCCGATCCTGGGGGACCAATCATTAGGATATTGTGGCCCCCGGCGCAGGCGACTTCGAGCGCTCGCTTGGCGGTTTGCTGTCCGCGCACGTCTTTAAAGTCCACGGAGAATTGCTGTGATTCGCTGAGGAGAACTTCGCTATTCACATTGAGTGGCAGAACACCATTGCCCGTGTTCACGAAACGAATCACGTCGAGAAGCGACTTCACGGGATAAACCGATACTCCGCCGACCATCGCTGCTTCTCGCGCATTGAGTTCCGGAACCACGAGCTTCGATATCTTCTTGCCGCGCGCCTCAATAGCGATGGGCAGCGCGCCGCGAACGCTGCGAATGCCCCCGTCCAGCGAAAGTTCGCCGACAAATAAACAGTCGGAAACATCTTTTTTATTCAGACCGCCATAAGCGCCGAGGATTCCGAGTGCCATGGGCAAGTCAAAACCGGAGCCTTCCTTACGGATGTCGGCTGGCGCAAGATTGATTGTGATGTGGGTAAGGGGAATGTCGTAGCCACAATTCTTTAGCGCGGCCCGTACCCGGTCGCGGCTCTCGCGGACGGCAGCATCAGGAAGTCCAACGGTGTGGAAATGATCTTCACTCGTCTTGATCCCGGAAACATCAACCTCGACTTCAATGATGCTGGCATCAATCCCATAAACGGCAGCGCTTAGAGTTTTATAGAGCATGGGTGGCGGACAGACTTCCGCTCATCCACCTTAGTTGATCGGTACGCGGGAGATTGTGACGGATGTCACGAATAGCGTGTGACGAGCAACCTTGCCATTGAGCAAACCTGTGTCTTACATGGCGATGTGGGAATCTCAGCCCGTTCAGGACAAAAGATGAACAAATCGACAGCCCTCCTAACAAAGCGCGTTGATGACAAAATTCGATTTCTTCGCGGCCAGAAAGTCATACTCGACGTAGACCTGGCCGAACTCTACTGCGTTTCGGTCAAGCGCTTGAACGAGCAAGTCAGGCGCAATAGGGCACGGTTTCCGAGGGACTTTCTCTTTCGGCTGACGCGAGTGGAGTTCGAATCTTTGAGGTCGCAATTTGCGACCTCAAACAATAGGCGCGGCGGGAGGCGATATTTGCCATACGCATTTACCGAGCACGGCGCAATCATGGCCGCCACCGTACTGAACTCGGAGCGGGCAATCCAGATGAGCATTTTCGTGGTGCGTGCCTTTGCGCAAATGCGTGAGGCGCTGGCCGCCAATCAGCAGATTATGGCCAAACTTGTTGAGCTTGAGCGCCGCATCGAGGGCCACGATGCGAATATTGAAGACTTGGTAGAAGCGATCCGGGAACTCATGGCCCCTCCGGCGCCGAATCGCCGCAAGATCGGATTCGAGACGACACACAGGGCTGGCGGGACAAATGGAAAAGTAATTTCAGTCGTTCGGGCTTCGCATCGAGCTGCGTTTAGCGATTGACGAAGCCAAACACCATTGACGGGCAGCGAGAGAACAACACTGAACCGGCTATCAATCGGAGTCCGACCTAGCTCAAGCTCAGCGGCGCCGCCCTTTATCGTTCCACCGCCATCGCCACGGCATTCCCTCCGCCAAGGCACAGCGCGGCGATTCCTCGATGCACGTCGCGGCGGATCATTTCATAGATAAGCGTCACCAATACCCGAGCGCCGCTGGCACCGATGGGATGCCCAATGGCAACCGCTCCGCCGTTTACGTTGACTCTCCTCGGATCCAGGCCAAGTTCCTTCATTACTCCCAAGGCCTGCACCGAGAAAGCTTCGTTCAATTCGTAGAGATCAACGTCTTCAGGTTTCCATCCAGTTTTCTCCCAAATCGTGCGAATCGCTCCCACGGGGGCAAGCATTACCCATTTCGGCTCGACTCCACTGGTGGCTTGAGCGACGATTCGCACCATCGGCTCGATGCCAAGGTTCTTCGCATTATTGGCACTGGTGACCACGACCGCAGCCGCTGCGTCATTCACCCCCGGCGCATTGCCCGCTGTTACCGTCCCATCTTTTTTGAACGCCGGCTTCAATGAACGTAGAATTTCGATGGTCGTATCTTCACGCGGTGATTCATCCCAATCAAAAATTACCGGAGCGGCCCCTTTCTTCTTCGCCGGAATCTCCACTGGAACGATCTGCGATTTGAACCGGCACTCTTTCATGGCGGTGACGGCCCTGCGATGAGAGTTCAATGCGAATTGATCCTGTTCTTCTCGGCTAATGGTGTGCTTCTCCGCGACGTTCTCTCCCGTGATGCCCATGTGGTAGTCGTTGTACACATCCCAGAGTCCATCGTGAACCATGGCGTCAATGATCGTCGCGTCGCCGAGTCTGTACCCTTTTCGCGCTTGCGGAAGAAGATATGGTGCGTTCGTCATGGATTCCATTCCGCCCGCGACGACCACCGAACTGTTTGCGGTTTGAATTGCCTGCGCCGCGAGCGCGACCGCTTTCAATCCGGAGCCACAAACTTTGTTAACGGTCATGGCACCTACCTCGGGGGGCAATCCGCCGAAGATCGCGGCCTGCCGTGCCGGATTCTGCCCGAGTCCCGCCGAGATGACGTTCCCCATAATGCACTCGTCCACAAGCTTTGGTTCGAGCTTGACGCGCTTTACTGCCTCGCGAACGACCAGCGCGCCCAGTTGCGTGGCACTGAAATCAGATAATGCGCCCTGAAATTTTCCCACCGCCGTGCGGCATCCGGAAATGATTACAACATCGTCTAAAGCAGCCATTTCATGTGCTCCCGCGCAGATTTTCTGTTCTCGATTATAGGCTTTCCGCGAGCCGACGAGTTGAAGCGTGGATGATCTCTGCTGAATTTATCCGCGCGACTTCGCCACGCGCACTCGATTGAAAAAATCGATGTTGACCTCAAAATTTCCGTGAAAAAATCTTTCACTGCACTCCACGCAGCAGGAAAAATCCGTTCGCGATTCTCTCAAGTGACTTTGGTGTAGCGATGGCACACCCTCCTACCATCATTTTTTTCTTGACTTCACTTTTTATTGACTCTATACATTCAACTAGTTGCAACAATCGATCGTTGCTAATCCATGAACAATGGAAAAGGGAGAATAGATAACATGGCAACCAAGAAGAAAGCTAAGAAGGCTGCAAAGAAAAAGCACTAAAAGCCTTCAACAGGCAACAAATGGGGGGACGCCAAAAGCGTCCCCTTAGTTTTTTATGGAACTTTGCTATTCCGAACGGGTGTGGCCTTGTCCAGGCGATCCCATCAATTCAATGAGACAGACTTGGTGGGCGATTTTTCCATGAACACCCTGGTCTCGGTCTCGGGACAAAGATTCCGGTAAGAACAGAATTTGCAATAGAACCCCGGCTTGGCATCGAATTCGCCATCGGAGATTTTGGCGGCCACTGCCTCCACCTTCAGCCGTGCCTCTTGCAGTTGAGCTTCACTGCGGCGCGTGATTACCGAACTGTTTTCTTCTAGGTTATAAAACTCCAGATGCTCGGTCTGGTATCCCCACTTTTCAAGCGCGGCCAACGCGTAAATAGAGAGTTGAAGGCTGTCGTCAGCGTCCTTTTGCGACTGCGCCTTTCCCGTTTTGTAGTCAATGATCACCACACTGCCGTCACGGGTCCGGGCCCGGTCAATGCGATCAATTCGGCCCGCCACAACGCCCGCTCCAATAGGAATTTCGAAGTGTTCTTCCGTGTGAAGCACTTCGGGCGGCGGGGCCTTCTGGAATGCCTCGATGAAGTCATGCAACTGTTCGATCCCCTGCCGGTCATACAACTCATGCTGGTACGGATCATCAATTCGCGCCTCAGCGAGATCCCTGCGCAGCAGACTGATCAGTTCCTCTTCCGAAAGAGGCCGCTTGAATCGCACCGAATCCACAAATGTTCTCAGAACGCGATGGATGGCGCCGCCATATTGCATCGCGGCGGGAACTTCACGAGGAATTCTCCATTCGCGCTCAAGCTTGAACTGTAGAGGACAGGTTTCGTAAACCTGAACCGCAGTTGCGCTCAGTCTTTCATGAAGATTGAGTGCGGGCGGCATCGCGAGCCACGCGCTCGTTCTCGAACCCGTCGCAAGAGTTGGCGCTGCCGCGAACATGTCGGTCTGAAATCCACGGGCGGCACAAAGCCGGAGGTAAGGTTTGAGCGCTCCGTCCTTGAGAAGGGGACGCAAAAAACCCGGCGGAGTAGGATTAATTTTTCCTGTCCCTTGTCGCGCCGAAATGGTTAACGTATCTCGGGCTCGCGTCATAGCTACATAAAATAACCGCCGCTCCTCCTCTTCGTGAAGCGTCTTATCGTCTCCCACGCCGGCTGAATCTGGATCTCGCAGTTCCGCCGGAAACTCCATGAGGGGTTCGATGAAAGACCGTGGAAATGACGGGGAGCTGGCGCGAAGAATAAAAACATGCCGGAACTCAAGGCCTTTGGCCGCGTGCGCAGTGATCAGCCGCACCGCATTCTCGTTTTTGGGAGGAATACAAATGGCTCCCAAAGCCTCCCGAAAATAATCGAGATATTCGAGGAACTCCCCAACTTCCTTAGTTTGCGTGAGCGGTTTCTTTTCCCACGCATCCACAAAATCGAGCACGGCTCGCAGAGCCGCCGAGTTACGATCGAATTTGAAGGTTTCAATAATGATTCGCAGCGCATCGAGAGTCGTCGCACTGGACGATCGCACCGTTTCGCGAAGCTGATTCACCACTTGCAGCACGGCATTGCCGCCCTCTATTTGCCGCAACACCAGGGCGACTCCCGAAGACGGGGCTTCCCGGGGAAGAGCCCTGATTCCCGCGCGCAATTTTTCGGGATCAATGGCAAATTGCGGAAGCGCGGCGACGCGAAAAAAACTCGCGCTATCGGCATCCGATACGATGGCTCCCATGCAGGCAAAAAGATCGCGCACAATTGCAGTGTCCATCACATCCATATTTTCGATGGAAAATGGAATGTTCAGATGCGCGAGTTCTTCCGCCACTTCGTCGCGATGGGAATGCATCCGGTAGATCACTGCAATGTCGCTCCATCGACACCGCGATTCACGCTGTCGTTCCCGCACTCCGGCTGCTACGTCGAAACTTTCGCTCTCTTTGCCATTCAGCACAACGATTTCCATCGGGGCATTTTGCGAAGGCACGCCGGATGCGGATGCAGCCTCATCACGCGCTGAAACGAGCGGAGTTCGCCGGTTCGAGAGCGTTGACGATGGAGGTGGATTCTCGGATATAACTGCAAACGCGCATTTCAAAATGGCCGTCGTGGAACGGCGATTCTTGTCCAGCACGATCAAGTCTGTATCAGGGAAATTCCGCTGAAATAAGCCAAAGGCTGCGCTCGATGCGCCACGGAAGCGATAGATGGCCTGATCAGGAT
>JBOGLB010000313.1:0-3126 GCA_050745965.1 Terriglobales bacterium
ACCATGGGCCAAACGCCGGGAATATCGCGATGCGTGAAAAGGATTTGCTTGTAATGGCCGCTGAAGATTTGGTATCCGACGTAAATTATTCCGCTGGCGAGGTATATCCACATAAACGTGAGATGCCATTGCAGCGCGCCGCCCAACCATCCGCCGATCGCCAAAGAACTGGGCCAATGGATCAAATCCTTTTGCGGAATCTTCGCACCGAAACTTGGAAACGCGCGGAAAATTTGCAGCCCGCTGCCAACAAGCACGAACAAAGCGACGGCGTTGATCCAATGGCACAGCCTTATTACCAGTGGATGTTCGTACACAGCTCGCGTGGATTCGCCGGTCTTCGAGTCTTCAATCAGCAACGACTGGCTCGACATCGAAATCAAAACTCCTTCTTACAAGCCGTAAAAGTACGAATAGCCCTGATCTTCCCAGTACCCAACTTTGCGGAGCACATGAGCCACATTAAGACTGGTGAGGTACTTGGCCTGCTTGTAGCCAATCTTTGTAGGAATCTGGAGCCGAACCGGCGCACCGTGTTCGCGTGTGAGCGGCTGGTCGTACATTTCAAAACAAAGCAGCGTCTGGGGATGCAACGCCGTGGGCATATCAAGCGATTCGTAGTAATCGTCGGCACATTCCACGGTGACGAATTTTGCCGTGCGGTCCGCGCCGATCATGGCCAGGAAATCAGAGAGGCGTACGCCGCCGAAACGGCCAATCACGTCCCATCCTTCGACGCAGACATGCCGCGTGTTCTGGCGGAGTTTTGGCAACGTCTGGATTTGCGCGAGCGAATAGTTTCCTGGCTTCTGCACCGCTCCGCCCACGGCAAGAGTCCATGCGCTGAGATCAACGTCCGGATCGTCAACGTCGTAATCGTTGATGGGAAATTTATTGAAAGGAGCCACCTGCGAGTTGGCGAACGTCGGGGCCAAATGATGACGGCGGAAAAGATCTTCGGATGCCCAGTCGCTGAAACCCAAACCTGCCTTCAGGAGAGGCTTTTGGAACCTGGGGATTGCAAAAGCTCCCAATGCAATGACTGGCGTGAGCTTTAATAACTCACGCCGGTTCATGCCTCGGAACTTGCGCTTATCTGTAGAGACTGGCATGAGCTTCAATCACGCATCCGCAGACAGGGAACATTATTGATGAGATCCCGCATGACGCTCGCACGCCGTTACCGTCTGTGTGGGATCCACGGCCGAATCGTCCACCTGTTCTTCTATGATCTTGCCGCTTTTATCAATGAGGAATGTTGCGCGGCGCCCAAGTTCCATGGGCACGCCTTTAATGTCCCTCTTTTGCGCCAAACCGTACTCACGGGTCACTGCGCCTCCCCAGTCGCCAAGGAGAGGGAAAGTGACTCCATTTTGTTGGGCGAACGCAAAATTCGAAAACGGGCTATCCATGCTCACACCCAGGACCTGGGTGTCGGAGCCTTCCAGCTTTGCCAAGTTCTGCTGGAAAGCTTTTATTTCTTTTGTTCAACCGCCGGTGAAGGCGAACACATAAAAGGCCAGCGCGACATTCTTTTTCCCGCGATAATCCTGGAGGGAGTATTTTTTAAGTCCGGCGCCGTCGAAGGCCAGCAAGGTGAAATTCGGGGCAACATCTCCAACCTTCAATTCTATTGGTGGAGACGCTGATCCATTGCTTTCCGCAAACATTCTCGGTGGCAGGAGGCCAATCGAAATCGCAATTACAAGCGCAGTACCCGCAATAGATGTGAGACGCTTCCGCATAGGTATATTCCCTCGCGCATTTGAGGTTATATCCGGAGCGAGAAAAAGGTCAACATCTGAAATGATCGCTAGAAGTATCTGGATAAGGCAGACCGCTTTTTTATTACAATGGAAGCATGCAAGATACACTGGTCATTGCCGGACGTCAATTTCATTCCCGCCTGATCGTTGGCACGGGGAAATACAGATCTTTTCAGGAGACAGCGCGAGCGCTCGAAGCCAGCGGCGCCGAGATGGTGACAGTAGCGGTGCGCCGCGTGAATCTGGATCGCAACAAAGAATCTTTGCTCGATTACATTGATCCTACAAAATACTTTCTGCTGCCGAACACCGCAGGCTGCTACACGGCCGATGAGGCTGTGCGCGCAGCGCGGCTAGGGCGAGAAGTCGGCATCTCGGACTGGGTTAAGATCGAAGTCATCGGCGATCAGGCGACGCTTTATCCGGACGTGCAGGCAACTTTGGAAGCTACTCGGATTCTAGTCAAGGAAGGGTTTACGGTTCTTCCCTACACGTCGGACGACATTGTGTTTGCAAAGCGGCTGGTGGAGGCCGGAGCGAGCGCGGTCATGCCCTTGGGAGCACCCATCGGTAGCGGACTTGGAATTCAGAACGCGGCGAACATTCGTATTCTGCGGGAAATGATCACGGAGGTTCCGCTAATCCTCGACGCCGGGGTGGGAACTGCCTCTGACGCGACGCTGGCAATGGAACTCGGAGTGGACGCAGTGCTGATGAATACGGGGATTGCTGCGGCCCAAGACCCTGCGCTGATGGCGGGTGCGATGAAACACGCAGTCCTGGCGGGGCGAGGAGCATATCTCGCCGGCCGCATGAGCAAGAAACTATACGCGACGGCGAGTTCACCCCTTGAAAATGTCGTCAGGTGATGGGATGAGTTGACAACAAAGAAACAGGCGGCCATTCCGGGCCGCCCGTAAGATGCTAATCCAATTACTGCATCTGCATTTTGTCGTCGTCCTTCGACATTTTCAGCATTTTCACGCTATCCACGTGAATGGAATCTCCTGTCACTTCGCCCATGACCGCGACGTGGTGACCTTCATGCTCTTTCAGCGCGTCAGGATTGTCCACGGTCAGAATTTTCTGATCCTTGTCGCTTACCACGACCATGCTGGCACCCTTGCTGAGGCATTTTTTCGTGCACGCTTCGTGTCCCTCCTTGGCGCCCTTGACTCCACATTGCGAATCCGATACCCAACCCTTGACAGTGGATTGGTCAGCGCCCGCGGAGACTCCGACGATCATGAAGCACATCATCGAGACTGCGGCAAATGCAAGTAATATTTTTTTCATATGAACCACTCCTCTTCTGGCGGCTGAGAGCCGCAGATTTTGATTAGCACCTTGGACAGGCTTC
>JBOGLB010000314.1:0-13262 GCA_050745965.1 Terriglobales bacterium
GTTCGAACCAGCACACCGCAGGGCCTGCAACTAGACTGAATCACCTTTCTTAAGCTTTGCTTTCCCCGAGGTCTTTGCGATCTTTCTGTCCGCAAAGTCTTGATCCGAGAGGCATGCCAACTTCGCCACGTTTATTGACTGATTCTTTTCGCCGACGTAAGATTCGCGCCAGTGATTGGCCAGACGATTTCGCGCTACCGCATCGTCGAAAAACTCGATGGCGGCGGCATGGGTGTTGTTTACAAAGCTGAGGACACCGAACTCCGTCGTTTCGTTGCCCTAAAGTTCCTTCCAGATGAAGTATCACAAGACCCGAAGGCGTTAGAGCGCTTCCGCCGCGCGCCCGTGCCGCCTCGGCCTTGAACCATCCCAACATCTGCACGATTTATGACATCGGCGAAGAAAACGGGCAAACGTTCATTGTGATGGAGTTTCTGGATGGGCTGACCCTGAAGCATCGAATCGCAGGCCGCGCTTTGGATATTGAGACGACCTTGTCGTTATGCATTGAGATTCCGACGCGCTTGATGCCGCGCATTCTGGAGGAATCGTTCACCGGGACATCAAGCCAGCGAATATCTTTGTGACCCGGCGTGGGCATGCAAAGGTTCTGGACTTTGGTCTGGCCAAGATAAGAGCTAGCTCAAAGACTGAAGTAGTGGACGGTTCTATGCCGACGACTTCGACGAGCACGGACTTGAGGTCAGGGAATGATGCTGGGCACGGTGGGCTACATGTCCCCGGAGCAAGTACGCACGAAAGAACTAGACGCCCGCACCGACCTTTTCTCGTTCGGGGTTGTGCTCTATGAAATGGTGACGGGCACTTGCCATTTCGGGGAGAGAGTTCGCTACTTCTTCCTCGCTCCCCTGCGTTCCGACCCGCGGTTTGCTGAACTTGTCCGGAAAGTGGGGCTACCGCAATAGCTGCCTTAGCACACTTCCCAGTCTTGAAAATACTCTTGTGTGTATTCGTAATGCAGCTCGTCTCGTTGACAGAGTTTGAAAGTGCGGCCTAGCATGGGGCGGGAATACGAAAGGATTACTCGTGATCGGTCAGGTACTCGGTCATTATCGCGTTGTCGCAAAAATTGGGGAAGGAGGGATGGGGGTTGTCTATCGCGCGTACGACGAAATGCTGCACCGAGATGTTGCCGTGAAAGTCGTAAACAAGGATGCTCGTCTTGATACATCAGCGAGCCGCAATTTGCTTCATGAAGCGCGTGCCTCTTCTTCTCTTACTCATCCCAATATCTGCACGATCTACGAGGTTGGCGAGACTGATGGCGAACTCTATATCGCGATGGAGTTGGTCGAGGGCAAGTCTCTGAATGCCATGTGCGTAGGTGTGGGACTGCCGCCAGAATCGGTGTTGCGCTATGGCATTCAGATCACGAGCGCACTCGCGCGAGCTCATGACAAGGGGATTGTACATCGAGACCTAAAAACGGCAAACATTGTCGTAGGTTCTGAGGGTCTGGTCAAAGTCCTCGATTTTGGTCTGGCCAAACGGGTAGGCGGCGGCATACTCGAGGGCCCTACACAATCGCTTGCAAGCATACAAGACGCGTCCGGCCTGAGTGGGACTTTGCCGTATATGGCGCCGGAAATCCTGCGGGGAGAATCAGCGGATTATCGCAGCGATCTATGGGCGCTTGGAGCTGTGCTTTATGAATCGGCTTCCGGGCGCCTGCCATTTGAAGGACGCACAGGCTTTGAGATTAGCTCCGCCATCATGCGCGAACTTCCGAAACCTCTTGGTCCTCCGGTGCCGCCCGGATTGTGGGCCATTATCCAACGTTGCCTGGCCAAGGAACCAACGCAGCGTTATCAACGCGCGAGTGAAGTTCAGGCATCTCTGGAGGCGGTTCAGTCTGGTGCAATCGTTTCCGCTAATCCGAGTGCCGGTGTCAGTCCACCTAAAACTACGGTCTTGCACAGCGTGCGACACGCGCACGTCAAAAAAGGAGACTTTCTTTTGTTGGTCGGAACGACAAAAGGGGCATTCATTCTGCGGTCGAGCGCGAAGCGCAGCCATTGGGAGATTGGTGGCCCGTATTTCCACGGACACAATGTTTACGCGATGGCCTATGACGGCCGCGCTGGGCAGCACCGCATATGGGTTTCAACGCAGAATTATTGGGGTACTCTTCTGCGATCGAGCGACGATTTCGGTAAGAGCTGGACCAATCCACAGCAAGCCCCCGTTCGATTTCCCTCCGATACCGGCGTTTCCTTGAAGAACATCTGGCAGATAACGCTCGGTCGCCCCGACGAACCCAACGTGCTTTATTGCGGCGTAGAACCAGCGGCGCTTTTCGAAACCCGCGACGCGGGGGAAACGTGGTCGTTAATGCGCGGGCTGTTCGATCATCCGCACCGCCCCCGCTGGCTACCCGGCAACGGAGGTCTGGCTTTGCACACCATTGTGCTCGATCCCAGCGACAAACAGCGCATGTACGTCGCCATTTCGTCTGGCGGTGTTTACAGGACCAATGATGGCGGCCATACCTGGACGGCGCAAAATCGGGGCATTCGCGTGACGTTCACGCCCGACAAATATCCCGAGTTCGGGCAATGCGTACACAAGATCGCGATGCATCCCAGTCGGCCAGAGCGCATCTTCCTGCAAAATCATTGGGGGCTGTATCGCTCCGATGACTTCGCCGAGAATTGGATGGACATTGCCAATGGAGTACCCTCAGATTTTGGCTTTGCCGTGGTAATGCATCCGCGAAATCCTGACTGCGTGTATATCATTCCTGTTGAGTCTGACGAGTTTCGTTGCGCTTGCGATGGGCGGTTGCGAGTTTATCGAACCCGAAACGCAGGCGCCTCATGGGAGCCTCTCATGCGCGGCTTACCTCAAAAACGTGCTTACGAAACGGTGCTGCGAGATGCCATGACAGCGGATTCATTTAACCCCACCGGGATTTATTTCGGCACGAGGAGTGGGCAGCTTTTTGGCTCGCGCGATGAAGGAAGGACATGGCAAAAGATACTCGAAGGGTTGCCGGCTGTGGTGTGCGTACGGAATGCAGTGGTGGAGGACGTGTCTCGCGGTTTAGCTCCGACATTGCTTAAGACTTCGCCCGCGCCTTCGCGTCAAGCGAACCCTCCGGCGAAAAGCAAAAAGAGGAAGCGGTAATCTACGCCGGTCACTTTTCACATTCCGGGTGCTTTGCGCGAATTCACTGCTAGACGCAGTAGAGTCGAGATCGAACAATCGCCCGCAACTTTGGCAGATGCGCTCTCGGCCCTCTGGACCCTCTACCCGGGCGTTCGAGATCGCATCGTGACCGAGCAAGGACAAGTGCGGCAACATATAAATATTTTCATTGGGGATGAAAACGTCAGGTACACAGGAGGACTTGCGAGTCCAGTCTCCGCCGGATCTGAGATATCAATTGTCCCGGCCGTCAGTGGTGGATGAGAGAAAGGGTAGTAGCTTCAACTGCCGATGTCTTGGCCTACTACCAGCTAGAAGCAAAAGACCTCCATTGTCGGAGATCTTTTGCTTTTCTGCCTTGGCAACCGGGGGTTTAATTGATGTCGCTGCTGCGCGTCGCTGTGTCGTCGAGGCTTAGAATTCTGCGCTCCCAACTCTCGTGGACATCAGGCGTGAAGCATGGTTTCGTGCCTTCGGGCTTCGTACCATAGGGCGAGTTCGACGCGGTTCCAGAGTCCCAGTTTGTCGTAGATCGCTCTGAGGTAGTTCTTGACGACGTGTTCCGTGGTGCCGATTGCGCTTGCGATGTCCCGGTTCTTAAGGCCTTGGGCGACGAGTTCAATGACTCGGCGTTCCCGGTCGCTCGGACCCCGTTTTCCATACCGTTCCCCTCTAAACATAATTGCCTCCGATATAAGAGTGTCGCGAGTTTAACCCGCTTGATGCCAGTCTTGATGCCAAACCTGACGAATAGGCGATTGAAATGCGCTTTCACCGTCCGCCGTGCGATTTTAAGCTGCTTGCCTATCTCATCGTTTTCACAACCCTGGAGCAGCAGATCCGCGATTTGTTTCTCCCGCGGTGCCAGTTGAAAAGGTGCTTCCTTCATGAATATCCCCCAAATAAAGAACGCCCAAACGCCCGGATAGCGTTCGTACCGCATGCAGTCCCTCTTTATGACCGGGAACTTGCGTAGCGAAGGGCGAAACTTTGTAGATCAGTCGTGTACCAAAATTAATAGCATTCGCCGTGCCACGTCCAAATGGTTTTTCACAGATAATCGCAATTTCCTAGGCAAGCTTCGGCAGGGGTTCGAGTTGCGGAGTTTCGCCGGTGACCGATAACAGGTTCTCCGGATATGAAGGGCGGGGTTCTGATTCTAATTCTCCGCGCTTAAGTCGTTAAAATACAGCGATCAAGGACCCGGTTGGGATCGGATTGCCTTGGATTGTTCACTTCAGAAGGCAATGATCTTATGGGTGACCTGTGGGGCAGCAATGCCGATGCGTCGGCACAATTTTTTTCACGAGAGCGCCCTTCCAGCGAGGGATCTGGCGGACTAAGCAGAACTACTTATGTCAAAAGTTCCTTCTACAGTGAGTTCTCAGAACTAATTACACTATTGACGCGCCTTGGTCGCCTTGCTGGACCGTTCAGGAGCCAAATCTTTGGAGCAGTCATTTAGCCATTGCGCACGAAGAATTCGCTCTAACGGGACGTTACCGCTGGGTTTCCGCTGGCACTTTTGCAGGTGCGGTGGTCCACGTAGTAATCTAATATGAAATTCTGCGGCTTGAATTCCCGTCAGCACCATTGGGTTGAGCGCCGCCCTCAACTACTGCGGTTTCCAACGTATTCATAATTCAAGAGATATTGGAGGTTCTTAGATTTGACCGCTTCAACCAGCCACCTGATTCCGCCACACGGAGGTCAATTAATTGAGTTAAGTGTTCCTGCCGGGAAGATAGATGATCTGAAGTCGCAATCCCGAGAATGGCCATCCTGGGACCTGACCCCGCGCCAGCTTTGCGATCTTGAGCTGTTAGTGAGTGGCGGCTTCTCACCGCTACGCGGATTTATGACGCGCCGCGACTACGAGGGTGTCTGTCATAACATGCGTTTGGGAAGTGGCGTTCTATGGCCAATCCCGATCACGTTGGACGTCAAAGAGGAATTTGCCAAAACCCTGAAGCCGGGCAGCAGCAAAATCGCGCTACGTGATCCCGAGGGCGTCATGCTTGGAGTTTTGCACGTAGACGAAGTCTGGCAGCCTGATCGCTCAGTTGAGGCAACTGCCGTTTTCGGCAGTACCAGCGCCGCTCATCCAGGCGTGGACTACTTACTGAATAAAGGAAATGCATGGTATGTGGGCGGAACGGTACAAGGGGTGCAATCGCCCTCGCATTATGATTTCAAAGATCTTCGACTCACTCCCTCGGAACTTCGCGCCGAGTTCGCGCGCTTGGGGTGGCGCAGGATCGTTGCCTTCCAGACTCGCAACCCGATGCATCGGGCCCACGTTGAACTAACATTCCGGGCCGCGAAAACGGTTGAGGCTAATCTGCTAATCCACCCTTCCGTTGGTATGACCAAGCCGGGAGATGTGGATTACTATACGCGAGTTCGCTGCTATCAGTTGTTGATTCCGAAGTATCCCCACGGAACCGTAAAATTATCGCTGCTGCCGCTGGCAATGCGCATGGGCGGTCCGCGTGAGGCGATCTGGCATGCTTTGATCCGCAAGAATCACGGCGTCACTCATTTTATTGTTGGCCGCGACCACGCGGGTCCAGGCAACGACACCAATGGCAAGCCTTTTTACGGCCCGTACGATGCCCAGGAACTCTTCAAGAAACATGAAGCTGACATGGGCGTAACCATGGTGCCGTTTCAAATGATGGTGTATTTGGAAGACCAGGACCGTTACGTTCCCCAAGACGAGGTTCCCAAAGGCTCCCGCGTGCTGAATCTTTCCGGGACCGAACAACGTCGCCGATTAAATGAAGGCAGCGATATTCCCGGGTGGTTTACTTACCCGGAGGTTGTTCAGGAACTTCGGCGCAGCTATCCGCCTCGTCACAAACAAGGTTTGACCATCTTTTTCACTGGACTTTCGGGTTCAGGAAAATCAACTATCGCCAACGTTCTGATTACCAAATTCTTGGAGGCGGGCGGCCGGCCAGTTACGTTGCTCGATGGCGATCTGGTGCGAAAACATCTGTCTTCGGAATTAGGATTCTCCAAAGAGCATCGCGATATCAACATCCGGCGCATCGGCTACGTAGCATCGGAAATTACGAAAAACGGCGGCATCGCGATCTGCGCCCCGATCGCGCCTTATGACGCAACTCGCAAGCATGTTCGGAGTGCGATTGAGCCCCACGGCGGATTTATTCTCGTCCACATCGCGACCTCAGTTGACGTGTGCGAGCAGCGTGACCGTAAGGGACTTTATGCTAAGGCCAGAGCCGGCATTTTGAAGGAATTTACGGGCATTTCCGACCCCTACGAAGAACCGAAAGATGCCGAGGTCGTGATCAATACAGCGGAGCTTACGGCCGAAGAGGCGGCGCAACAGATTATCCTCCATCTCGAACGGGAAGGTTTTATCGGAGCCGCGTCTTGATCAGAGGAGAATGAACGATGTTTTCCATCGGACAAATTTACTGCGAGACTCCGTAGTGACCTAGGGGAGATCAGGGATGACCGAAACTGATAATACTCCTCCTTCATCCTCTGCGCCGCAAGGCCCACCCGTTCTGGTGAGCGTTATTATTCCTGTATACAACGGGGCCGCTAGCATCCCGCGGGCCTTGGACTCGGTATTTTCCCAGACATTCGTGGATTATGAAGTCATTGTCGTCAATGACGGATCGCCGGACACGGAGCTCTTGGAACAGGTTTTACAGCCGTATCTGGCGCGTCTTAGTTATCTGAAGCAACCGAACAAGGGGCCGGGAGGCGCACGCAATGAGGGCGTTTTACAAATGCGCGGCAAGTATGCAGCCTTCCTGGATTGCGACGACGTCTGGTTGCCCGCGCATCTTGCTATCCAAGTCTAGATGCTTACGGCGGACCCATCTCTGAGTCTCGTTTATGCCGACTCTATTCTCACCGAGAATAGCGTCGCGGTCGGACACGCATTCGGCCGCGAGCCGCAATCATCGCCGGTGACTTTCGAATTCATTCTGACTGAGAATTGCACAGTCGGAACGTCATCCACCGTTGCGTCTCGCGACGCATTGATCGCCGCCGGCCTCTTCGACGAAAGTTTTAAATGCTGCGAAGATTTCGATCTTTGGTTGCGGATGTCATTTCGTGGTGCGAAGATGAACTACGATCCTGCGGTGCATCTCTATCATGCTCTATCCAGCGGCAGTCTGTCCGGTGACCGATACGTAATGAAGAAAGCCCGCATCGAGGTCTATGAAAAGACTGCTTCCACTCTGCCGGTTTCCGAGCAACAGCGATCTTTGATTCGTCGCTTAATTGATAAGACCGAAGCGGAGTGCCAGGTGGACTTATTAAAGCAATTCCTTCGCGCGCGGCAATATGGACGCGCATTGGAAACTGCCCAGCGTGCCAATACTCTCAAAAATAACTGGAAACTGCGATTCACCATCTTCGGCTTGCGGAAAGTGCCGGCCGCAGTCCGTTACTATCATCACCTGCATGAACGGTTTTTGTCTTTCCGCAATCGCATCCGCAGGGCAAATGCGTTGCATAAATTAAAAAATGTGCAGGCGCACCCTGCACTTCATTGAGTCGAGTCAATGGTGTCGGTATGGATAGATTTTGGAGATCGAAGGATGAGGTTTTCGTCGTGCTAACCATGCTGTTGGGTTTAAAGATATGGAGAGGGATTTCTCTCCACACGCGAGTAACCGTGGAACAGTGGACAATCCGATGATCAGTCGCCTCCTAGCCGGTACCAAGCGAGCCTTCGGCATGCATCGCCCTGGACGGAACCTGGCCGTATTACCTGACGATGTTTTCATCGTGTCCTATCCCAAATCGGGGAACACATGGAGCCGATTCTTAGTTGCCAATCTGCTGAATCCTGAAGAACCCGCGAATTTTGCAAACATCAATGGGCTCATTCCCGATCCCGAGGCTCTTTCAGTGCGCGAACTGGCGCGACTTTCGCGTCCACGAATTCTCAAGAGTCATCAATACTTCGATCCCCGCTATCCGAAGGTCATCTATATAGTTCGCGACCCTCGAGATGTTGTTCTCTCGCAATATCATTTTCAAATTAAACGAAGAGTTCTCAACGATGATCATCCGCTGGAACCTTTTGTGACGAGCTTTATTGCTGGATTGACGAGTCCTTACGGCTCTTGGGGAGAAAATGCGGGAAGCTGGCTGGCTGCTCGTTACGACAAGCATGGCCTATTACTCGTGCGGTATGAGGATTTGATAGCAGATGCGATTAGTGAAATGAAAAGAATCGCGGTTTTTCTTGAAATCACAGTTACATCGCAATTGCTCGCGCAAGCGGTGGAACGAAGTTCAGCGGGACAAATGAGAAAACTGGAGGCTGACCAGGCTCACATGTGGTCGTCAACGAAAGATACCCGGAAAGATGTCCCCTTCGTTCGAGCGGCTGGGGCTGGCGGATGGAAATCAAAGCTACCGGAAAAATCAGTTCTGGAGATTGAAAATGCCTGGTCTCCGTTGATGAAATGGCTGGGATACGACCTGCTTTCTCAGGCGACGCCGGAAGCGAGGAGTGTGGGTATTCCAGAACCGATATTCGGCGGATCTCTTAAATGATCTATGGGCTAAAATTCGTCCTAAAGTATGGCCTTGGTCTAGATATTGCCGGGCGTAATTTCGCGGTACTTCCCGACGATACCTTCGTAGTCTCCTACCCGCGATCTGGCAATACGTGGACGCGGTTTCTTGTTGCCAATTTACTTTATCCAAACAAAAACGTTACCTTCGCAAACATTGAACGTCTGATTCCGGACACTTCGTCGCAATCCAGCCGGGCCCTTAAGCTCGCTCCGCGGCCGCGCATTATTAAAACGCATGAATATTTCGATCACCGTTACGGCAGGGTGATTTACATTGTCCGCGATCCTCGGGACATTGCGCTTTCCTATTATGACTTTCAAAGAAAATATCGCCAGATCAACGATCTATATCCGCTCGACGATTATGTAGATGACTTTGTCAACGGAAGATTAATTTCCAAAGGCTGGGGCACGTGGGGAGAGAACGTTGCCAGTTGGATATCTACTCGGGGCAAGAGCCCTGACTTTTTGTTGCTTCATTATGAGGAGATGACTACCGATACCCATCGTGAGCTGGCGCGCGTCGCGGAGTTTATGGGAATCAACGCAACACCTTCGCTTTTGGATAATGCAATCGCCGCAAGCACGGCAGATCGAATGCGGGACTTGGAAAAGATACAGGCTCACAAATGGGCGGCGACGAAGAATCGGCGCCAGGACATTCCATTTGTAGGGCCCGCGAAATCAGGCGGCTGGAAAACCCAGCTCTCGGAGATCTCCGTGGCTCGGATTGAGAGGGCATGGGGAGATCTCATGACTGCCCTCGGTTATAAGTTAACTTCCGCGAATCTGTGCGGAGCTCGATGACAACCACGCCGGCAAACATTTTTTCCTTTCAGCAACTTAATTTCTCCTCCCAAGGCAAACGCCACTTTCTGGCTCACCCTAAGACTGCGTAACCAGTTATGCGAAAGCTTGAAAAAACACAGTTGCTTAAGAATGTGGGATCAAGTTGGTTTTCTCTCGCAATCAACCTGGCAGTCGGGATTTTTCTCTCGCCGTTCATCATCCACCGGCTCGGCGACGCGGCTTATGGTATTTGGGTTCTTATCTTTTCATTTACTGGTTACTACGGGTTGTTCGATCTTGGCATCCGCTCATCCATTGTTCGCTACGTTTCGAAATTTGCGGCGACCGAGGAGAACGAGGAGATCTCGAAACTAATCAGTACGAGCCTTTTCACGTACACCTGTATCGGCGCAGGGAGCATGCTGATCACGATTACTATCTGCATATTTTTGAACAGGATTTTTCATATTCCCTCTGGATTTCATTCGTCTGCCCGATTGCTTCTTTTGATGGTTGGCAGCGCGGTTGCGCTGGGATTTCCGCTGGGTGTATTTGGTGGGATTCTCGAGGGCTTACAGAAATTCTATATTTTGAACTGGACCAGTATTGCCAGCACGATTATTCGTGCTGTGCTAATCGTAATTTTTCTCGACAACGGCTATGGGCTCTTAACCGCCGCGGCTATAACAGTGGCGCTTCCCCTTCTGTCGGCGGGGGTCCGCGCGGCTATCGCGCTGCGCGCATTGCCGGTCCGCCTGAAGCTGGAGTATGTGAATCGCGCGACTCTTGGTGAGATGGCTAATTACAGCGGACTCACTTTCATGATCATTGTGGCGGCCAAACTTCGTTTTCAAACCGATGAGATTGTCATTGGTACAGCTTTGTCGGCGGCGGCCATTACTTATTTTTCGATCGGCGCGCGCATAGTGGACTACGCGACGGACATTGTTAACAGCTTGGCTCAGCTTTTTGTGCCCATGTCCAGTCAGTCGGATGCCAGCGGGAATCTAAGCCGTCTGCGAAAGATATTTGTTGCCGGAAATCGTGCCTGCGCTTTCACGATATTGCCGATTTCAGCCACTCTTATCATTCTTGGGAAGTCCGTGATTGAAGTATGGGTCGGCCGCCGATACGTAGAGCAGAGTTACCCTGTTCTTTTAATTTTGATTATCCCGTGCACAGTAATGCTGGCCCAATCCGCTTCGGGCCGCATCCTGCTAGGAATGGGGAGACATAAGACACTTGCGATTGTGAGTTTCGTGGAGGGGATTTCGAATCTACTGCTCAGCATTTTATTGGTTCGCCCCTATGGAATAATCGGGGACGCTGTCGGGACGGCAATCCCTTTGACATGCACGATGGTTTTTTTCATGCCGCGTCATCTTTGCGGCAAGCTGGGGCTTCGCCTTGGCACTTTTCTTCGCGAGGCATATTCGT
This sequence comes from Terriglobales bacterium, assembly GCA_050745965.1. Lineage (GTDB taxonomy): Bacteria > Acidobacteriota > Terriglobia > Terriglobales > Acidobacteriaceae > PALSA-188. The sequence continues at coordinate 10,974 of JBOGLB010000314.1, forward strand.
TGCCTGTGATCCTATGCGTCCCGATGGCGGTCGTCTTATTGTTGTTGCATCATCGGGTCGTCCCTCACACTCGGCTGCAGTTGGCGACCCAGGTTTTCGCCGCAGCGCTCACGTATGGGATCTGTATGCTGTGGGCATTTCTGACAGGCAGAGCATTTCACGTTGCAGATCTCAGTTCGATTGAAAGTCAGGCTCTTTTTGAGGGTTCAATCCCACCTCAGACCGAGGGGACTTACTAGGACAAATTGCGATTTCTGGACGGTCGCGGTGCGAGCGCTTATTTTGTCGTGAATTGTGGTGGGATACTCGGTAATTCAGATCCCATACACCTGAAAAATACTGCCGAGTACGGTACGATATGCAACATCGTCGGTGAACACAGGATTCGTATTTAGTCGCCTTTTTTATCATCCCCATTATTTCCAAGAACTTTCCGCTATCAGCGGAGAAAGTGCCTCTGGTGGCGATGTAGCGATAGTTTTTGCATGCTAATAACACTTAAAATTTTAATCGGTTTGGTTGTCGGCACTTTGATCGGCTTAACCGGACTAGGAGGCGGTGTGTTACTGCTGCCTCTGTTGATCTTTGTTCTGCATGTGCCCGCGATCGTTGCGGTGGGATCGGATGCCGTATTCAATTTCGTCACGAAGATAGGCTCAAGCGCGGTGCACCTGCACAAGGGAACGGTCCGCCGGCGGGTCGTGCTGGCGCTGGCGGCGGGGAGCGTTCCAGGGTCAATCCTTGGCGTCAGCCTATTAATTCATCTGCGCCACGTCTACGGCGTGGGAGTCAACGGTTTCATTAAGACCGCCATCGGCCTATTGCTAATATTGATCCCGATCCTATTGTTATTGCAGCGCCGAATAGAAGACAGTGTCGCGGTGCGGCGGCCCACCGCCAAATAATTCCTTGGAATGACGGTGATCGGTTTAGTTGCCGGGTTCCTGGTCGGTATGACGTCCGTCGGTTCAGGCAGCATCATTATGATGTTGTTGCTACTGTTTTATAGCTACCCTCCGAAGGTCATGATCGGAACCGATATCGTTCATGCGGTTATCCTTACCGGAGTAACCAGTTTATTGCATTATCGCGCCGGGAATGTGAATCCAGGTCTGGTAGGTTATTTACTGATCGGTTCAATTCCCGGTGGGTTGATCGGATCGCATCTGAGTACGCGCGTGCCGGTCTTATGGCTTCGGAGAATTCTCTGCGCGATTCTTTTACTCACTGGCGCCAGAATGTTATGGGCATGAACCCGTTATGAAAGCCGCGGCTTTAACAAATGAATCCAGACGCAAACTCTGAAACTCTCCGTCGAATCGAAGCGGCGCTTGAATCCGCACGCAATATTTTCGACCGCTTCACAGCCGGCGCTATCGCAGCCCAATACAAAGTCGGTCATGATCCCGTAACCGAGGCCGACCGGGCAATAGACACCGCTTTGCGAAGGGAACTGCTGCGCGATGATGAGGGTTGGTTATCGGAAGAAACCGTTGACGATCACAGTCGCCTTGGCAAACGGCGGGTCTGGGTGGTTGATCCACTTGATGGAACGCGGGAATTTGTTTCTGGTATTCCGGAGTTCTGTGTCTCAATTGGCATGGTAGAGGGTGGACGACCGGTGGCCGGTGGGATTTGCAACCCCGCTACTCGAGAGACGTTTATCGGGTCCATTGAAACTGGCGTTACCTACAACGGTAAGAAAACTTTTACCAGCAAGCGCACAAGTCTGGAAAGCGCTCTGGTGCTCGCCAGCCGGAGCGAGGTAAAGCGGGGCGAGTGGGAAGCATTCAAGTCGGCTCCGTTCAGGGTTAAACCGATGGGCTCAGTAGCTTATAAACTCGCGCTGGTTTCAGTTGGACTCGCAGATGCGACTTTTACCCTCAGTCCTAAGAACGAATGGGACGTGGCCGCTGGAGCGGCACTCGTTCTGAGTGCGGGTGGATGTGTCCAGACTCTCGAAAACGCTCCGTTGCGTTGCAACCATAGGAATCCCCTGCTGTCTGGATTGATCGCCAGCGGACCCGGTGTCCGCGATGCCTTGACCTCATTGCTGAAGAACCATTTTCAGCCCGCGCCTCAACCTTGAACGTCGGCGATCTCTCATGATCTTTCTCATGTATCACGAGCTCGATGCCGATGGCCGCCAGCTTTGCCAGGACGCTCTTGGGTATACGCGCTACATCGTTCGCGAAAAAGAATTTCGCTGGCAGATGAACCGTCTGAAGGAAACTGGCTGGCGCGGTGTTGATGTAACCGAGGCTATGTTATTCCGGCTATCAACCGCTG